>CAUUSU010000248.1:0-3024 GCA_963547835.1 uncultured Campylobacter sp. | reverse complement strand
ACCGAACTGTCCGTGTCCAAATTTCTTATCCTTTGAAATTTAAAAATAAATATTTATGATTATATCTAAAAACGCTTTAAAATCCAAAAGATATGGAAAATGCCTCGCGCCCGTGCGTAGAATTTTGTGGAGTTAAAATTTTACTTCTTTTATCGCGCGAAATTTCATCTGCCCGCGCGAGACTTGTCGCCGCGCAAAATAGCGCTAAATTCTGCTACCCGGCCGAATAAATTTTATTTTCATACTGGGCTGCGGCTGCAAAATTTCATTTGTATACGGCCGCAGCGAAATTCTATCTGCGCCCGAAGGGGCAAAATTTTACTCTAAATTTCGCCGCGCTTAAAATAGTAAAATTTCGCGCCGTAGAATTCTGTAGCGACGGACGTTCCGGCTTTCTATGCGACAAAATTTTACCCAGCACTTGCGTTTTGAAATGAAATTTTATCTCGGCTCGAATTTTATTTATCGTGCGTGCTAATGGAATTTTGCGGTAATTTAAAATTTCGCGCTGCGACAGGCCTTTGTCGCGGCGAGATTCTATCACGATAGAGTTTTGGCGCGGCGGTGGATAATCCTAGCGCTGCGCGCAAGCCCATTAAGAAATTTAAATGCGACGATAAAACCTGCTACTTAAAAAACCTTAGCACGCAAGCTCTTGCGAAATTTTAAATCGCAAGACTATCTATTTCTTGTGGCAGCCTCGTAAAGCGGCAGAACTTTTGGCATCACCTCTTTTAGATCGGCGATGCGATCGTCGTTTGAAGGGTGCGTGGACATAAATTTAAGTGGATGGCTCTCATTTAGCTTATTCATCTTCTCCCAGACGTTTATCGCCGCCCTTGGATCGTATCCCGCGCGCGCCATCAGCTCAACGCCCATCAGATCGGCCTCCGTCTCATGCGTGCGCGAAAACGGCAGCGTGAATGTGTATTGAGCCGCCATGTTCAAAGCCGCTGAGCCTAGATCTCCAAGCCCTGCTGCGGAGCTTGCTACAGCGATACCGACATCTTTCATCTGTTCAGTCGAGGCTCGCTCGCGACTGTGTTCGCGCAGTGCGTGCGACATCTCGTGCCCCAAAATAGCAGCCAGCTCGGCATCGGTAAGCCTAAGCTTTTCGATGATGCCCGTATATACGACGATGCGACCGCCAGGCATACACCAAGCATTGATCGTAGGGTCGTTGATTACGTTTACCTGCCAGTTCCATTTTAGTGCGTCTTTGCGGAATGCGCCGACTTGAGCGATTAGGCGCTTCGAGATGCCTCTAACGCGATCAGTTAGCTTTTTATCGGTATTTAGGACGTGCTTGGCGTTTGCTTGGGCGGTAATTTGCTTGTAGGCAAGCGCAGCACTTTGATCCATTTCAGCTTCGCTTACTGTGATGAATTGCGAGCGGTCGATGCCTACGGCGCCACCTTGCGTGGTGCTCGCGCAGCCGGTAAAAATCATCATCGCAGCAAAGGATATTAAAAGAGCTATTTTTTTCATCTTTTCTCCTTAAAATTTTGCGGCGATTTTAGCGAAATTTGATTAAATTTTTAGAATTTTATTTTGGATCACCGGATTTTGCAGACGGGATCGATCTATTTGGAATTTGTCGTAAAATTTAAGAACGGCCGTCGCCTTTAAAATAGGATTGGGCTTTGTAATTTAGCGATAAAATTTAGCGGTGATTTCGCAGAATTTTATCACGGCGTAAACGAGGCATTGCTATGTGAAAGTAGTGGATTTATCCAAATCCAAGTGCGACGTTGTATAAATAAGGCGCCTCTGCGCCCAAATAGAGCGGGAGTGCGGTTTTAAATTTACGCAACGATAAATCCGGTAGAATTTTATTTACACAAGGCGCTTGGTTTGGGCGGATAAGAGCAATTTGAAATTTGCGCAATCAAATCGCGCGATAAAATGGGCTCGGATGTCGCTATGATTCGAGATGAGTCGCGTTAGTATTTTGTGCGCATAAATTCTAATTATTCGCTTGGCAAAAGGCACTGCACCACTGCATCTTGCGCTGCAATGAAATTTCGTTGTGGGAATTGAAATGATCGTAGAAATGCCAAACGCCAAGACGCCTTTTCGTAGAATTTATCTCGCGAAATTTCATTTGCGCGCGTCGGGATAAAATTTCAAACTGCAAACCACGCCGTATCATTTTGGATGGAATTTTAAAATTTTACGCGTTTAGAATTTTAAAATTCTGCTACGCAAATCTACGCGATGAAATTTCAAGCTTAAAAATCCGCGCCGTTTTTGGAATTTTATATATGCTCTGACAGCTATAAAATTTTGCACTTAGAATTTTATCACTGCGGCAAGATTTGGTTGGACCGGGGTCTCGCATCGCCGTAGGATTTTTGGCGGCACGGAATTTTGCAGCGCGCATCTAAATTTAGTTATGCAAAATTCGTAAAATTCTTTATCGGCATGGAATTTTACAGCGCTGTTAAAGCGCATAAAGAATTCTGCGCAGGCCTCGCAAACTCTAACGAAAGCTCCTTTCTTTTAGGGCACACGAGCTTTAAGGCATGCTAGTAAATTTTGCAGCGCAAAGCAGTGAGCGCTGAGTGTTTACCGCTAGGGATTTTGCGCCTGCGGCGCCCATTTAGTCCTTTTTGGACTTTAGCTTGGCGATCGTCTCTTTTGCGGCCTCGTAAGCCTTAGCGCTCATCTCGCGCGCCCTTTCGCTTACGTTTTTAGCGACGTCGGAGCTTTTTAGCTCGGCAAATTTTTGGCTCATTTTCTTTTCAAATTCGCTAAGCTCTTTTTTGATTGCGTCGAGCTTCTCGTCCAGATCGAGGTTTTCGATGATTTTGGCGCTTTTTTGGCTTAGTTCTTGAGTGATTTCGCGCGCTTTGGCGCTCGCCTTTTTTGCGCGCTCGCCAAGCTCGATCTCGCCGATTTTGGCGCTTAGTTGCTCGGCAAGATCGCTTGAAATTTTTCTAAATTTAGCCAAATAACCTCCGAATTCTTCATCGGCGATCTTGGCGATCTCGCTTTTAGCGGGCTCCTCCGAGCTTGCGACCG
>CAUUSU010000247.1:0-3027 GCA_963547835.1 uncultured Campylobacter sp. | reverse complement strand
TCCGCGACGAAAACCGGAAGCTTTACGGTGTCGCTTAGATATTTATCTAATCCGCGAATGAGCGCACCGCCGCCCGTTAGCACGACGCCGTTTTCGACGATGTCGGCGGCGACTTCTGGCTGAATGCTCTCAAGGACAAATTTCAGCGCATCGGCAATCTCTCTGATTGAGTCTTTGATCGCCTCTCTAACGTCCTCGCTCGTAAGATCGACCGAGCTTAAAAGCCCACTGATCTGGTCTTTTCCTTTGACCGTGTATGTAAGATCTTTTTGCTGTTGCACCGCCGTGCCGATCTTGATCTTAATCTCCTCAGCCGCGCGCTCGGATATGAGTAGGCTATATTTTTCTTTGACGTAGTTAACGATGCTCGCGTCGATCTTATCACCTGCGACGCGGACCGATTTGGCACTGATGATACCGCCCAAAGAGATAACGCCAATCTCGGTGGTACCGCCGCCGATATCCACGACCAGCGAGCCGCGCGCTTCATTTACCGGAAGACCCGCACCAATCGCCGCAGCCATCGGCTCTTCGATTAGATAAACCTCGCGCGCGCCCGCTATCATCGCGCTTTCGCGCACGGCTTTACGCTCGACCTGTGTTAGTCCGTAAGGAACCGAGATGATGATGCGCGGACTTACGAAAAAGCGGCGTTTGTGGGTCTTTTCGATAAAATACCTAATCATCTTCTCCGTCATATCAAAATCCGCGATAACGCCGTCCTTCATCGGGCGCACCGCTTCGATATCGCCCGGAGTGCGCCCGAGCATCTCTTTAGCTTCGGCGCCCACGGCGATGATCCTTTGCTTGCCGTAGCGCTCGTTTTGTACCGCGACGACGCTCGGCTCGTTAATGATGATGCCTTTATCTTTTAGCAGCACGAGCGTGTTTGCCGTGCCTAGATCGATGCCCATATCCCTAGAAAATAATCCTAGAATCGAATCAAGTAACATTTATCCCCTTTATGCAGTTAAATTTTGTTTTACAAGTATAGGCTTAGAGACGCCGTCTACGACCTCTTTGGAGATGATGACGTCATAGCCCCTAAGCTCAGGCAGATCGAACATAATATCGATCATTATCTCCTCGATTATGCTGCGAAGTCCGCGTGCACCGGTTTTGCGCTTGATCGCAAGGCTCGCGACCTCCCTTAGCGCGTCGTCGTCAAATTTTAAATTTGCGCCGTCTATCGCAAAGAGCTTTTGATATTGTTTTAAGATCGCGTTTTTCGGCTCGGTTAAAATTCTAACCATCGCCTTTTCGTCGATCTCATTTAGCGTAGCCACTACGTGCAATCGCCCGATGAGCTCGGGGATTATGCCGTAATGCACCAGATCGTCGGCCTCGACCATGTTTAGTAAATTTAGGCTCTCTTTTTTGCTGCGCTTGGTTTGGTTAAACCCTAACACGTTCTGCCCGATGCGGCGGTTGATGATCTCGTTTAGCCCGTCGAATGCGCCGCCGCAGACAAATAGAATATTAGTAGTATCGATCTGGATGAAGTCCTGATTTGGATGCTTGCGGCCGCCCTTTGGAGGGATGTTTACGACGCTTCCTTCGATGATTTTAAGTAGCGCTTGCTGCACCCCTTCACCGCTTACGTCGCGCGTGATGCTGCGGTTTTCGCTCATTCGCGCGATCTTATCGATCTCGTCTACGAAGACGATACCGCGTTGCGCCTTCTCTACGTCGCCGTCCGCAGCCTGCAAAAGGCGGGTGAGGATATTTTCTACGTCCTCGCCGACGTAACCCGCTTCCGTTAGGCTCGTAGCGTCGCTAATGGCGATCGGCACGTCCAAAAATCGCGCCAAGGTCTGCGCCATAAGCGTCTTACCACTGCCGGTAGGTCCGATAAGCAAGATATTTGATTTTGAAATTTCGGTATCGTCGCCCTTCGCGTCGGTCTGCCTGAAAATTCTTTTATAGTGGTTGTAAACGCCGACGCTAAAAATTTTCTTAGCGCGCTCCTGGCCGATGACGTAGCGGTTTAGAACCTCCATCAGCGCCTTTGGCTTGATAGCCTCGAAATTGATTTCTTTATTTTGATTTTGTATCGCCTCATTTTGACCCTCGCTGCCGTGGATAGCGGCGTATGCCATATCGATACAATAGCTGCAGATAGCCGCCGTACCGTCGTCGTTAGGATAGATACGACGCCCGTCCGCGCCCGTCTCACCGCAAAAACTGCACTTATTTGCCATTAAATTTTACCTTTATCTAGCGGAATTCCGCGTTTTGTGTTGATTATAAACTCGCACATCTTGCGCACGCTTTGATCGCTCGTCTCGTTTAATAAAATTTGCGCCTGCTCCTTTAAGCCCTTGCCTTGGTTGAATAAAAATTTATACGCCCGATTTATCGTCTCGACCGTCTCTTTATCGAAGCGGCGGCGGATGCCCGTTAAATTTAGCCCGCGAATATAGGCGCGATTTCCCTCGGCTAGACAAAACGGCACCACGTCCTGACTAAGCGCGCTAGCCCCTGCGATCATGCAGCTCTCGCCGATTTGGACGAACTGATGCACGGGGGTAAGCCCGCCAATAACGGCATAATCACCCATTACAACGTGGCCTGCGAGCGTGGCATTGTTGGCTAGGATTATGTTGCTGCCCAGCACGCAATCGTGCGCGATGTGGCAATACGCCATCATAAATAGATTATCGCCGATGCGCGTAAATCCGTCGCCTTTATGCGAGCCCGAGCTGATCGTGCAAAACTCGTGAATCGTAGCGTTTTTGCCGATGACTAGCCCCGTGCGCTCGCCATCCTCAAAGCTCATATCCTGCGGAATTTCGCCCACGATCGCGTATGAAAAAATTTTAGAGCCCTCGCCGATTTGCGTATCGCCGATGATGCGCGCGCCCTGCTTGATCGTGCAGCCGCCGCCGATTTTCGCCTGCGCGCTTATGAAAGCATATGGCTCGATCACAACCTCGGCTCCGATCTGCGCGCCATCCTCGATGATCGCCGTGTGGTGAACTTTAGCCATCATTTATCCATTATCATCGCTTGAAGTTCAGCCTGCGC
>CAUUSU010000246.1:0-3037 GCA_963547835.1 uncultured Campylobacter sp. | reverse complement strand
CTTTGCCCTTGTAAAAAAACCCGTCGCAGGTCGCGCAGGTACTGACGCCGCGACCAAAGAACTCATCCTCGCCCTCGATCCCCGCGCGGCGCGGAGTAGAGCCCGTAGCGACGATAACGGCACGCGCGCGTCGTGTTTGATCGCCCTCGAGATAGATCGTAAAATTTCCATCGCCGTCTTTTGAGACGCGCAGCACGCGCACCATCTCATGCTTTAAGCCGAAGCGGAAGCACTGCTCCTGCCAAGGCGCCATAAAGCTCATCCCGTCGGTCACCGCGGCGACGCCGGGATAGTTTTCCATCTCGGAGCTTGAGGTGATCTGCCCGCCGGGCATCCCCATCTCAAACATCACGACGTCCTTTAAACCGCCTCTTGTAGCATAAAGCCCCGCCGCTAACCCCGCAGGGCCGCCGCCGATAATTGCTAAATCTAACATTTTTTCTCCTTAATTATTTTATTAAGTAAAGCCGCGGGCGCTAAATTTACGAATTTAATTAATAAAACGATGAGTGGACGAGGAAAGGGCGAAAGCCGCCCTTTTAAAATTTACAGAAGCGAGTTTAGTTTGTCGGCTATGATCTGCTTAGATTGCGCGCCGATGAGCTGAGCTTTTAGCTCGCCGTCTTTGAAAAATAAAATCGTAGGGATCGAGCGGACGCCGAACTGCACCGCAAGATCCTGCGCTTCGTCGGTATTTACTTTACAAATTTTAGCCTTGCCCTCGTAATCGTTCGCAAGCTCCTCGATGATCGGGGCGATCATACGGCACGGTCCGCACCAAGGCGCCCAAAAATCGACTAGCGCGACACCCTCTTTAGTAACGTCGAAATTCTCCGAAGTAAGCTCTATATACTTTCCCATAATATTCTCCTTGTGTTAAAATTCCGCGGATTATAGTTCATTATCTTAAATAAATAATAAAAATTCTAATTTAAAAAGATATGTTGGCGATAAATTTTATCTGCTTTGGATAAACTTCCACGACGTCGATCTGCCACGGCTCGTCCGTATCGCAACTCATCAGATAAAATTCCGCCGCCTTTAAAATTTTAGCCATCTTGGCGTCCGTCACACGCTCTGCGGCGTCATAATCGCCGCTCGTAGCCTTCACCTCTACAAAGTGCAAAATTCCGCCCTTGCGCGCGATTATATCGATCTCGCCGAAGCGACAGCGGAAATTTCGCTTTAAAATTTCAAATCCTTCGCTGCGTAAAAATTCCGCCGCACGGTCCTCGCAGGCAAAGCCGAAAATGTATTCTTTTAAGCTCAACTTAGCTTTCGATCCTGATCATAAAAGGCTTTTGCGTGATGAAATTTTCGCCGCTAATCACGCTTATTGCGCGCTTTATATCCTTCTCGCAGCACGTATGCGTCGTAAAAAACAGCGTCACTTCCTCATCCGTTTTGAGTTTCGGCTTTTGCAAAAAGCTATCGATCGAAAGATCGTTTAAACTCATAATGTTCGTAAGTTTTGCAAGCACGCCCTTTTCGTCGCGCACGCGCAGCCTGAAATAATACTTCGTGCGGATCTGCTCGCTCGGCAAAATTTGCATAAAATTTTCGCTCGGCAAAATTTTATAGCCGAGCATCGGGTTTTTGTTATCGCGCGCAATGTCGATGAGATCGCTTATAACCGCACTTGCCGTAGCACTGCCGCCCGCGCCCGGTCCGTAATACATACTCTCGCCGACGCAGTCTCCATAGATGCTCACGCCGTTCATTACGCCATCGACTTTTGAGAGCATTTGATCCTTTGAAATGAGCGCTGGATGGACGCGCAGCTCGACTTTATTATCGCTCGCGCGCTTAGCTACCGCAAGCAGCTTGATTATGAAGTCAAATTCGCGCGCGAAATATATATCCTCCTGCGTGATCTCCTCGATCCCCTCGATTAGGATATCTTCCGGATCGCCGTGCACGCCGTATGCGATGCTGGCTAAGATCAAGAGCTTATGCGCCGCGTCGAATCCGCCGATGTCAAAGCTTGGATCGGCTTCGGCGTAACCGAGCTCTTGAGCTCGCTTTAGCGCGTCCTCAAATTTCTCATTTTTTTGCATCATATTCGTAAGGATGAAGTTACTCGTGCCATTTACGATGCCGATTATCTTTTCGATACGGTTGGCGCTCAGCCCCTCGCGCAGGGTTTTGATGATCGGAATTCCGCCCGCTACGCTCGCTTCAAAGCCAAAAGGCGTATCGCCCGCCAAGGCCTGGAGCTTGTAGCGATGATAAGCCAAAAGCGCCTTATTTGCGGTAACGACCGCCTTTTTACGCTTTAAAATTTCACTTACAATCTCATAGGGCTTTTCTACCCCGCCCATAAGCTCTACAAAAACGTCGATGTCGTCGCGCTCAATAATGCTTTTTGCGTCGCTGCTAAGCGGAATTTGCACATCACGCTTTTTACTCGTATCGCGCACGAGCCCGATTATGGGCTCTATGCTAACGCCCGCGCGCGCAAGGATGATATCTTTGTTTTTAATCAAAATGTTTGCAACTTCGCTACCTACGGTACCGACGCCTAAAATCGCTACCTTCATCAGATCTCTTTCAAATATTTTTTTATATTTCTAGCAGCCTGGCGGGTCCTATTTTCGTTTTCGATAAAAGCGATCCGCACATAATCGTCTCCCGCCGCGCCAAAGCCCACGCCCGGGCTTACGGCGACGCGCGCCTTGGTAAGAAGCTGTTTGGAAAACTCCATACTCCTTAGATGAGCCGCCGCGGGCGGCAATTTCGCCCACGCAAACATCGACGCGTTAGGTTTAGCGATCACCCAGCCCGCGTCCGCAAAAACGTCGATCAAAAAATTCCTACGCTTCTCATAGGTCGCGCGGATCTCCTCTACACACTCCTGCGGCCCGTCCAGCGCGATCGTGGCGGCTACTTGGATCGGCGTAAACATACCGTAATCAAACCAAGATTTGATCTTTTTAAGCGCGGCGACGAGCTTTTTATTACCGCTAACAAAACCCACGCGCCAGCCCGCCATATTGTAGCTTTTAGAGAGCGTGTACGCCTCGACTGCGACGTCCTT
>CAUUSU010000245.1:0-3082 GCA_963547835.1 uncultured Campylobacter sp. | reverse complement strand
AAGCTCGCGATCTCGCTAAGATCGGCATCGCTTCCCAGCGTCGCGGCATCCAAACATACGATTTTCATATTTTCCCCTTTGCGTTTTAAAATTTTAAGTCGTAGCAGCGCGGTTAAATTTAGCCGCTAAATTTCGTCGCGCGATCGGAAACACGGCGTCTAAATGGCAAATTTTAACCTCACGAAATTTAGAAAATTTGCTCTCGCGAAATTTAACTCAGCGGCGCGCGGAGCGTTAAATTTTAAAATTCAAATTCATGTCGAAGCGAGCGGTAAATTTTACCGCCGCTGAAACCTGCGTCTAAATTTAAAATTTCAATTTGCGCCGAAGCGAGAGATAAATTTTTGCCGCTCGCGCCTAAATTTTAAAATTTAGCTCGTGCAAATCTTGCTCCGCGCGGAATTTCAACTTGCGCAAATTTATCCGCGCGGAATTTTGGTCGCGCCGCTTTGTTAAATTTTACCGTAGTCTCCTAGCGTTAAATTTTACCGCTGAGCGGCGATAAAATTTACCGCCGCGAGAATCTTGCCGCCAAATTTATCGCCAAGAGCCGCCGCTCTAAAATTTCTCAAATTTTATAAAATTTGCCGCGCCGCTACTTCGCATCCTCGATGTAGTGCCCTACAAATTTTGAGAGATTATTGAGTATCTCGCCGCCCTTGCGGAAGCCCAGCGCGCAGCCTTCATAGGCGAAAAACACCCCCGCTTGGTAGCTCTGGGCGCGCTCGTCTTTGTTTAGCTCGTAAAATTCCTGATATAAAAATTTCTGATTTTCGTATTCGCCGCCGTTTTCCTCTATTTTTTTGCCGTCGGCGTCGAAAATCGCTACGTTCGCCCCCTCGCGCGCCAAAAACGGCTTTTTGATCATCTTTTTGCCGATGATCGGCGAAAAGGAGCTTTGCAGCAGCAGCGGGTGGTTCGGATAGAGATCCCACAGGATTTTCATAATCCCCTTGCTTTGGAAAAGCAGCGTGTATGCGGGGTTTAGGATGATCGCCTTTTGATTTTGCACGATGTTTTTTAAGATGAGCGCAAGCTCGCCCTCCTCGATCGCGATCGCCTCCCAAGGGATGAGCTTGAACCAATACTCGTAGTTTTCGCCGTCAAAAAACACGCCCTCTTCGTCGTTAAATTCCACCTCGTCCACGTAGGCAAAGCGCGTCTTAAAGCCCGCATCCTCCGCGGTCTGCTGCAAAAGCTTCGTCGTCTTTTCGTCCTCGACGTTGCCCGCGACGCTGCTAAATAGAATTTTCCACCCCTCATAAAATTTAGAAAAATCCTCAAGCTCGCCGTCAAGCACCACGAGCCGCTTGAAATTATCGCGCAGCGCATCGTAAAGGTCGTTGAACTGGCTCGCCTCGTCCATGCCGTTTTCTTTGAGCATCGCCCACTGGATGATCGCCGTCTCAAACACCGCCGTGGGCGTGTCAGCGTTAAATTCTATCAGCTTGATAGGCTTGCCGTCCAGCCCGCCCGCGAAATCGAAGCGCCCGTATAGGTGCCAGTGCACCTCGTTTTCCCAGCTTTGTTTGATTAGATCTACGAGGTTGAAGGGGATGCCGAGCTCGTGGAAGAGGTTGTTGTCGATGACATGCTGCGCGGCCGCGACAAACATCTCGTATAGCTCATTCGCCGCTTCGTAATACGCATCCGCCTCCGCGGCGCTCACGCGCACGATCTCGTCGCTGACGTAAGGCGTCTCGTCTGCGTCCGTGTGCCAGTAAAAGCCGAGCTTTTCGAGATATTCGTTGCTTAACGGCGTTATCTTTTTTAGTTGCATTTTTATCCTTTTTTTAAAATTTTAACTCATCTACGCCGCGATCTTTGCGGCCTTTGCTGGTCTTAATGCGCATACCGCTTCGCGTAAATTTAAAGCGCGCAAGACGCACGGCAAAATTTAATTAGCGTAGATCATGCGCGGCGATCGTGCGTAAATTTAAGCCACGCGAGATCTGCGGCTAAATTTAAACGGCGCGCTTGCGGTGTGGACCGGGCGCAGCAGAAGCGGTAAAATTTAGGAAAATTTTACAGCGCATTTTTGAAAAATCGGTGTCAAATCAATGCTAAATTTCACGCAAATTTTAAAACTCTACGCTCCAAATTTAAACTCGCTGCGCAGAGCCGCCGTATGTTTCAAAGCGCGCTTAGCCGCCGAAAAATCCGCCGCTCTTGCCGCTCTTGCTTCCGCCGAAAAATCCGCTCTTGCCGCTTCGCGCTTTGGCGTTTTGCTGCTTTGCTTGATTGAAGCTATCGACGCTTCTAGAATATGCGCTCGGGCTTTTGTAGGCGGTTTGGCGCTGGCTTTGATAGGCTGGGTTGTTAAACAGCTTGCCGCCGATCCATGAGCCGATGATGGCGCCTGCAGCGCTTGCCAAAATCGCTTCGCCCAGGCTCATGCCGCCGCTGCTAAGCTGCGCGTTTTGGTTGGTTAAATTTGAAGTGCCGGCGTCGATTTTAGCGTTTTCTTCGGCTAAAAGGGCTTTGGTTTCCTCATCGCTTAAAATTCTCTCCGTGCCGTCGAGCGATCTTAAGATGATCTGGGTTTTTTCGCTCGGAAATTCCTCTAAAATTTTATATTTTCCCGGCGCGACCTCTTCGAGCCGCACGAGCGCGCCTTCTTGCAGACGGACATTTTGCTCCTGCCCCCTATCGTCGCAGCCTGTTAACGAGCCTGCCATAACGAGCCCGAAGCCACTTACCAGCGCATAGCTAGCGATTTTGCGTAGTTTCATTTAGATCCTTTCAGTGATTTTATATCTAAGCTTTGATTTATCAAAAGCTCGTTTCCCTCGACGCGGATAAACTCGCTCTTGCCGATATTTTCGATGATTAGGCTTTGCGCTTTTAGGCGCTTTTTGCGTTTGAGCGATTTTACGAATTTTGCAAGGCTCGTCCATTCGCTACGATCGAAGGTTTTTTCTTTGACTTCGACATCGTAGGGTTTGGTCTCGCGGCTTTTGCTCGAAAGCAGCGGTTTGTCGAAAAATGATAAAAAATACCTAAGCTTCTCGTCGCGCTCTTTATACATCAGCTTGATTTCATCTTTCGAGGCGATTAAAATTTCCTCTTTTTCTTTGTGAAG
>CAUUSU010000244.1:0-3088 GCA_963547835.1 uncultured Campylobacter sp. | reverse complement strand
ACTAGCTCAAAGCAGTGTCGTTAAATAATGGCTCGGTTTTACGATTTTCCAGATCCTATGGATGCGCCCGATTTTGCGCCGCTTGCAAGTGGCGGCGATCTGAGCGAGGATTGTTTGCTTAGCGCTTATAGCGCAGGGATATTTCCGTGGTTTAGCGAGGATGAGCCGATTTTATGGTGGTCGCCCAATCCACGCGCAGTGCTTGATCCGCGTGAAGTGCGTGTGCAAAAGTCCATCAAGCCCTATCTTAAGCGATATGAAGTGAAATTTGACGCAAATTTTAAGGGCTTCATCGAGCGCTGCAAAGACGTGCGCAAAAAAGAGAGCGACGGCACGTGGATCAGCGAGCAGATCGTGCAGGCTTACTCGCGTTTGGCAGCAGACGGCTACGCTCACAGCGTCGAGACATACGAGGACGGCGAGCTTGTGGGTGGGCTATACGGGCTAATTTTTGGGCGGGTGTTTTGCGGCGAGAGTATGCTGAGCCTAAAGAGCAACGCTTCGAAAGTCGCGCTGATTAGGCTTTGTGAGGTGCTTGCAAATTTCGGCTTTCTAATCGATTGTCAGATTATGAACGAGCATCTGAAATTTATGGGTGCTAAAGAGATGCCGCGAGCGGAATTCCTCGCTCTATTTGCTGAGCTTAGTGCGCAAGATAGCGGCTTTGAGCGCTTTGCAGATCTTAAAGTTCCGCGCGGAGCGCAGCATTGAGTCAAAGCTTGAGATGCAGCAGCGTAAAAAATGCGCGGAATTTAGAATTTTAAAGAAATAAGATGTGGCAAAGAGATAAAAGCTCCTCAGTCGGTATGATCATCGTGATGTTTATATTCGTGCCGGCGGCGCTTTTCGTATTTTTGGCGATTTTATATTTTTGGGGTAGCACTGAGCGCAAGCTACCGCGCCTGGATGTCAATGAAACCAACAGCGCGATCCGCGGCGCGATAATCGCAAAAGATAATTATGTCGCGGCAAATTCCGTCAAACTCTATAAAGTTAGCGTCGATGCGCGCAGCATCGATAAAAACAAGCTTGATCTTTTCGTGCGGCTATACTGCATCTACACGGGCGATAGTGAAAAGCGCGTCAAAAGCGCGATCGAGGGCTCTGGCGGCACGACCGTGCTGTCGTATAAGATCGACGCCAAAGCCGCCGTGCATCTAAAAGAGCTTGCATATAAGCTAAATTTAAAAAAGGTCTTCGTCAGCTTCATAGGCTCAAACGGCAGGTTAAATCCGCCTATCCGCATGAGCGTGACCGAAAGCGGCGAGAAGCGCAGCTACAATGTCGGCGATTCGCTCACTCCGTTAATCGGCTATATCAATAAAAAAGAGGTTGATGGCATTACAAAGGTTAGTGGTATCAAAGGGATCGAGAAGTACTACGAGTATTATCTAGCGCCGGTTAGAGATGAGTTTATCGTGGGTCCGCGCGATATCGGCGGCAATATCATTCTAGAGCGCAGCAGCAAAAAAACGGGCAGGATCGACGGCTACAATGTCCGCCTAAGCGTGCCCCTAACGCTGCAAAGAAAGATAGAGCGCATAAGCGATGAGGGCGCTGATAATTACGATGCGCGAGAAATCGTGGTGGGCATTATGAACTCCAAAACGGGCAAAATTTTATCTCTTGCGACCAATGCCCGCTATGATCCCTCAAACATCACAAAAAACGATCTTAAGAATTTAAATTTTACCGCGAGCGAATATGCCTACGAGGTGGGCTCGATTATGAAGCCGATAATTTTCGCAATCGCCTACGACGCCAAAGCTGTCAAACCGGGCGAGATTATCAATACCTATAACGGCAGCTATAAGCTTGGTACTCGCACGATCCGCGACACGCACCCGGCTAAGCAGATGAGCGGCGAGGAGATCATAATCCACAGCTCAAATATCGGAATGATTAAAATTTCAGAGCGGCTGGAGGGGCAGGCTATTTATGATGGGCTGATGAACTTTGGTATGTCGCAAAAAACAGGCATTGATCTGCCGTATGAGCAAAGCGGAAATATCCCAAGCATCAAAAGCCTGAATAATAAAATTTACAAAGCCACGATCAGCTACGGCTACGGCGCGCAGATGACCTTCCTTCAGATGCTCAATGCCTATACCGTCTTTAATAACGGCGGCGTCATGATTAGCCCGCGCTTAGTCGAAAATCTAGAAAATAACGGCAAAACTTACATCGTTAACGAAAGCGAAACCCGCCAGGTCATCTCTAAAACTACCGCCGACGTAATAAAAGGAATTTTAATCAAAACGGTCGAGAGCGGCACGGGACGCAAGGGTCGAGTAGCGGGGCTGCAAATCGGCGGCAAGACGGGCACCGCGCGCATCGCCAAGGGAGGCGGCTATTCGAGCGCCTATAACAGCTCGTTTTTTGGCTTTGCCAATGACGCAGATACCAGCTACACGATCGGCGTTTTGGTGCGCGAGCCTAAAAGGGGCAGCTACTACGCCGCTCAAAACGCGCTGCCGATCTTTAAGCGAGCGGTAGGAATTTTGATAGAGGAGGGCTATCTAAAGCCCGCAGCCGACGCAAACGCCACGCAAAAGGTCGAAATCAAGGATGAGGCAGTTGAAATTAAAGATTAAATTTGCTAAATTTCGTGAGGTTTTTTAAAATTTTGCGGCTTGCGACGACGAAAATTCGCGAAATTTGGCGCGGCTTTTTGAAATTTAGCAGTGTTTAAATTGTACTGTGCGGAATTCTAGCGGCATAGAATTTATCGGCGTAAAATTTTAACGGCACGAAGATGGAATTTTATCGCGATGCGGGATTTCGTGCTGTGTCGCTCGCTGCGCTAAGGTAGCGAAATTTTATCACAATATAGAATTTTGCCGCGGCGTAAAATTCCGTATCAAGGCAAAATTTTAAATTTGCCGTCGCGCAAGTAGCGCAAGCAAAATGGCGAGCAAGCTTAATTACTTTAAATTTTTAAGACGCAGCGCTATAAATTCGTGCTGTATGTCTGCGCGGATATGAAATTTAGCGAGTTCGGCTGCGAAATTTAACGATGAAATTTAACGCAAAGAAAAGAGGAAAATATGAAAGCAAATGAGGGAAAAATGAAAATAGCGATAATCGG
>CAUUSU010000243.1:0-3092 GCA_963547835.1 uncultured Campylobacter sp. | reverse complement strand
GCCCATAAAAAACGGCACGAAGGTTCCGCCGAATTTTACGTAGCCCTGCTCGTTCTTAAGCCACTCGATTACGAAATCGATCGCTCCGCACGCGCTAAGACCCGCGACGAAGACGCCTGCTGCGATGATGATACCTATGATCTCGGCATACGCGCTACCCATTCCTTTGAAAAATTCCTTCGTAATTTTTTGAGGATCGGTTAGAGTAACGGCGATGGTAAGAATAGCACCCAGCAGCATCGCTTCGGCAACGCCCATCTTCGTCCATTTTAGGAAAGAGACCTGATTTAGGCTCGTGCCGCCGATTACTAAGATCACTAGCGGCACTAACGGCATAAGCGCGTATAAGACGTTTATTTTTTGAGGCTGCGCATCCAAATTTGAACCGTCAGCGGAATTTGACGCAACGGAATTTGCGCCGCTCTCCTTTTGAGCTAGATAATTCACCCCCTTGGTGTAGTCTTTACAAACTATCGCCGTTATGCTAATTACGATCAAAACTACGATCAAAGCGGTAATCGCGCTGGAAAACTGCACCCCGATGACGTCTTGAACCGTGTAAGATGGGTTGTGCGCCTTTACCATATCGGCTACAAATACGTTGTGCGCCGAGCCCGGGCTTAAAACGCCGCCGAAAGTGCCCGCAAATACTGCAGCTCCCGCCATCTCAGGCTTAACGCCTGCAGCCATCATCACGGGGATCAGCGTAGCGCCGACCGCAGCCGAGCAGCCCGCAGCGGAGGGGATAGCGATATTGATAAAATATGTAAGCGCCACGACGAGCGGGATCAATAAAAATCCGATATTGCCGAGGGGTCTAGTGAGTAAATTTACGAGCGCGCGGTCGCAGCCGGTAAATTTCATCACGAAGGCAAAACCCATGCTGGCGCATATCGCCTTAATGAGCCCCGCCTTAGTCATATACGAGGTAAAGGCGCTCAGCCCGTCCAGCGGCTTTAGACAAAGCACGCACAGCACCAAACCCACGCCGATAAGCACGGTTTTAGTATCCTTCTTCATGATTAGTAAAGCGACGACTGCGACGATACCCGCAAGCGCCAAAAATAGCCTAAACGTCTGCACGATAACTCCTTTTAAATTTTAAATTTACTTCCCACGGCGATGCGCGAGATCTCTTTTTTGTACTCGAATTTCAGCACGTCCGCATGCCCCATCACTTCGCACTCGTTTCCGTTTATCAAGAACGCGCTACCCTCGGGCATAGCATAGACGCTGTCGTTTTGATTGACAATCAAAAACTCCTCCAGCCGCTCCTCCCTACTCTCGCCGTTGTGGTTTGAAATTTTACCGCTTATGAAGTGCGGATTGATCTGATACGGAAAGATCCCCAGAGCTACCGGCGAGGGCGGGAAGACGATCGGCATATCGTTAGTAGTCATCATCGTCTTGCCCGCGACGTTTGCGCCTGCAGACCAGCCGAAATACGGCGTACCGCTATCTACGGCGTCTTTGATCGCACCCAAAAGATCAAATTTATAAAGCTCATTTAGCAGCACGAAGGTATTACCGCCGCCGATGCAGATCGATTTGGCATTTTTAACGGCGGCTTTCATATCGGCGAATCGATGGATCGATCTGATATTGCTATTCTCCAAGCAGTCTGCGACCTTCTGCTCGTATTGATCGCTTGTGCGCCTAACGCCCGCAAACGGAATGAATAAAATTTCATCCTCCCAAAGACCTCCTAAAAATTCCTTGATCCACCCCTTGCAGTGGTTCAGATAGCCGCTGTCTTTGTAACTAGAAGCGCTTAGAAGCAGTGCTCTTTTCATACCGTCTTCCTTAAGCTTTGCCATTTAGCTTATACGCGCAGCGCAGATAAACGTCCACCCCTGCAAGCAGCGAGTCCTCGTCGAAGTCAAATTTGGCGTTGTGATGCCCCGCTGCAAGCGTCGTGCCGATCATCAGATATCCGCTTTTGCCGCCCGCATCTTGCACCGAGCGCATAAAATGCGCGAAGTCCTCACATGCACCGAAGTTTAGCTCCCTTACGATTTTATCATCGTCGATAAACGGCGACGCCTTCGCCGCATCTTCGTAAAGCTGCGTTGTAGCCTCGTCGCTATCGCCGCCCGCGGTGCCGCCCGTAACCTGCACGTCGTAGCTAACGCCGTAAATTTTAGAAACGCCTTCCACTATGTCTATGCATTTGGCCTTCATAAACTCATTCAGCTCCGTGCTCTCGCCGCGAGTCTCGCACGCAAGATAGCCGTTAGGCGCGATGACGTTGCGTCCTTCGCCCGCGCGCAGCACACCGACGTTGATACGCGTGACGCCGTCTGCGTGCCTCGTGATGCCGTGCATATCAAGCGCCATCTCGGCTGACGCGAGCAGAGCATTGGCTCCGTTTTGCGGCGCGCCCGCTGCGTGAGCGGACTTACCCTTTAAATTTACGTCAAATTTAGTGGTCGCGAGTAGCTTTTTGGTGCCGCAGATGATGCCTCTCATGGTAGTCGCCTGAAAGCCGATATGACCGCCCAGCAGATAATCCACGCCCTTGGTGACGCCCGCAGCTTCCATGCCTACGGCGCCTCTGGTACCCTCCTCGGCGGTTTGGAAGATAAATCTAAATTTGCCGCTAAAATCGTCTGGGCTCTGCGCGATGAGCTTCGCTAAAGCAAGCCCCATCGTGATATGCCCGTCGTGCCCGCACGCGTGCGTGATGCCGCTAATGTCGGAGCGAAAGCCCTCCTTAAAAGGGCGGTGATCCGCGTCCGTGCTCTCGGTCACGTCCACGCCGTCTATGTCAAATCTAAAAGCGACCGTCTTGCCCGCACGCCCCGTATCTATTTCGGCCACTAGCCCCGTTAGCCCGTCTTCCATCGCGTCAAGAAATTTTACCTGATCTGCGTTTAGCAGCTTTTCGGCGCGCTGCTTCGCCTTCTCGCAGGCATCCTTACTGCCTACGCCCTGCCTCGCCTCAGCCTTTACCACCTCGCGACCGAGCTTTATCTCATAGCCCAAGCGCTGCATACGATCTGCGATAACCGCGGTCGTAAAAAAGGTAAACCAGCCTGTCTCGGGATGCGAGTGAAAAAACCTGCGATCCCCGATCATCTCGCCTTTGAGCG
>CAUUSU010000242.1:0-3116 GCA_963547835.1 uncultured Campylobacter sp. | reverse complement strand
GTTTCGCCGACTTTTTTGGTAAGCGGGTCGCTTTCTACGTTTCCCGTAACATTGATCTGCCCTAAATTTTGGGAGCCACCTTCGCTATCATCTTGTGCAGCTAAAGTGGCCGCGCATAAACAAAGCGCTCCCGCCGCTGCAATAGAAAACCTAAATAAGCTCATTTTGATCCTTTTATAATACTATTTCTCATATGCGTTATTAAAAGCGGCGATATATTAGTGAAAAATTCTTTAAATTTAAATTAAAAAGAATTTATTTATCATTTATAATTATAGAACTTAATTAAATTTAAAGAATTCCCAGGTTTACGCCTTTATCTCTTAAATTTATATTTTTTAAAATTACAAATTTTTACTTTAAATTTGAAAGTATTTTAATGAAATGCAGACGATGAGACAGTGAGTAAATTTTAAAATTTTAACTTCAGAAATTTTAAAATTTTATCATAAGTGAGCGGAATTTTATCTACGCACATAGTATTTCGGGCATCATGCGGACCGGTATTTTTACGAAGCTACGTCCTGCAAAATTTATAAAATTTCGAATTTCCGTAAATTTACTGCGCGTTTGCGGCGCAAAATTCCTCATTTGGCATTTATAAGCTCGGCTTGCGCGCGGGCTTAATGCGCAGCTAGCCCTGGCGCAAACCGAACAGAACCGCGTTAGCTCTCCTTTAAAAGCTTGGTTAGCGCCGTGCCGCTTTCGTCGTGTTTGC
Source organism: uncultured Campylobacter sp. (assembly GCA_963547835.1). Taxonomy (GTDB): domain Bacteria; phylum Campylobacterota; class Campylobacteria; order Campylobacterales; family Campylobacteraceae; genus Campylobacter_B. The sequence goes on along the minus strand of CAUUSU010000242.1, from coordinate 2,398 downwards.
GGATGTTTTTATAAATTTTACTAAAATAAGCTTCTAAAAATTCCTGATCGTCGATTTTCTCTTCGCCCTTTTTCGGCACGATTTTTCGGTACTCGCCGCTACTTTGCAGCTCGAATGCAAGCTCGTTATCGCTTAACTGAAGTTTTAAAATTTCTTTGAGCTTGTTTTGCAAATTTTCGTTATAGATCGGGCTCATCAGCTCCAGTCTGCGCTCCAAATTTCGCGGCATCCAATCCGCGCTCGCGATGTATAGGCTGGGCTGCGCGTGCGCGAAATAAAAAATTCTAGCGTGCTCCAGGTATTTGCCGACGATCGAGATCACGCGGATGTTTTCGCTAACGCCCTTAAGCGCCGGGCGCAAGCAGCAGATGCCGCGCACGATGAGATCGATCTTTACGCCCGCGGCGCTTGCCTTATACAGCGCCTTGATCATATCGCCGTCGACAAGAGCGTTCATCTTAGCGATGATCCTGCCGGCAGAGCCTTTCTTCTCCTCATTTTTTATCATCGCTAAAAGCCGCTCTTTGATCTGCATCGGCGACATAGAGAGGTTGTCCAGCTTGCGATTTTTGTTGTAGCCCGAGAGGATGTGGAAGAAATTCGTCGTGTCCTTATCGAAGCGGTCGCCGCAGGTAAAAAAGCTCACGTCGGTGTAAATTTTAGCGCTCGAGCCGTTGTAGTTGCCCGTGCCTAAGTGGATATAAAATTTTAACTTGCCGTCCTCTTTTTTGATGATCTGAGTTACCTTGGCGTGGACTTTAAAACCCGTGATGCCGTAGATCACGTGCGCGCCTGCATCTTCGAGCGCCTTCGCCCAGTGTAGGTTGTTTTCCTCATCAAACCTCGCCTTAAGCTCGACCATCACCGTTACCTGCTTGCCATCGCTTGCAGCCTCGATCAGGCTCTGGACGATCGGGGAGTTTTTCTCCACGCGATATAGCGTCATACGGATCGAGATGACCTTGGGGTCTTTGGCGGCTTCTTTGATGAGTTTTTGCACCGGATCGAAGCTTTCGTAAGGATGAATTAACAAGATATCCTCCTTCTCCATCGCACTCATAACGGAGGTGTTTTCGTTAAAGGGGGGCAGCGTCTTTGGCAGATACTGAGGATGGGCTAGAAAGGAAAAATCCTTATTGGAGGCGATCTCCCAAAGCCCGTCCAGTGTAAGCGGCACGGCGCATTCATATATATCTTTGTAAAAAATTTTAAGATGAGAATTTAGAAATTCTAAAAGCTCGGCATCGGCGTCCTTTTCGATCTGAAGTCGTACGAAAGCTCCTTTGCGGCGCAGCTTAAGCCCTGCTTCTAGGATCATCATAAAATCGTCCGCTTCCTCCTCCTCGATTACGATGTCGGCGTTTCGCGTAACGCGGAAGGCTGCGGAGCTGATGAGCTTGTAGCCCGGGAAAATCTCCTCCGCATGGCGCTTTACGATGGTGCCGATCGGCACGTAGGTGTTTTGCGCGACCTGCACGAAGCGCGGAATCACGCGCGGAATTCTAATCATCCCAAAATGCACCGACTCGGGCGCGCCCTCGTCGCAGAGCTTGACTGCGAGGGAGAAGCTGAGGTTGTTTAGATGTGGGAAAGGATGGGTCGCATCCACTGCAATCGGGACGATTACTGGCATTATCTGTGAGAAGAAAAACTCGTCCGCCACCGGCTTTAGCTCAGGCGCCAGCTCGTCGTAGCTTTTGATAAAAAGCCCGTTTTTGCAAAGCTCTTTTTGGATGCCGAAATACTGCTGCTCAAGCTCGGTTTGTTCGTTTCTTAAATAGGAGCGGATCGCGCGCAGCTGCTCAAGAGGCGTCATCTCATCGTCCCCGCTGGTTATAACGCCGGCGGTAAAAAGCTGCTTCAAGCCCGCCACGCGGATCATATAAAATTCGTCTAAATTCGTGCTGTAAATCGCTAGAAATTTTAATTTTTCAATTAGCGGGATATCCTTTTTGCATTGTTCCAGCACGCGGGTATTGAAGCGTAGCCAGCTTAGCTCGCGGTTTATAAAATTATTTTGTGTTTGCATAAAAACTCCTTTTTGAATATTAATTCTAAGATTATAGCCCAATTAAGATTAAATTTTAAAGCCCAAATTTTAAGAGCTTGTAAGTGGGGCAATTTAGTATTTAAAATTCTGCTCTAATTCCCTATTTTTCCTAAATCCTTGCACATTTGCGTATTGCCGTCTTTGCAGCCCAGCTGCAAATACCGCCTTAAATATAAAATTTGCTCTTTCTCCTCCTCGCTCATATCAAGCACCCATTTGCACGCTTGTTTTATTGCGAGTTAAAAATAGCGCTTTCATTTCAGCCGCTCTAAACGATATAAATTTGAATCAGAAAACGACGTAAATTTTATCTTTTACTAGCGCTACGCTTTGGTTGCGCTCTGCCGC
>CAUUSU010000241.1:0-3116 GCA_963547835.1 uncultured Campylobacter sp. | reverse complement strand
GTGCTGATCGCCACGCCGCCTCGTACGCCGCCGAATAAAAATGCCATCGACTCTAATAAGCGCTCCGCAAGGCGAGTCTTTTGCAAAATCATACCCATTAAAATAAAAAGCGGCACCGAAATTAGCAGCTGATTTTCCATAATCGAGTAAATTCTATTAGGCATCAGTGAGAAAAACTGCCTGCTCATATCCTCGAAAGCTTCGGTTAAAATTTCAAAGCCCTGCGCGTAATCCCACGCCTCACTAAGTCCGTAGATAAAGCCGAAAATCACAGCCACGGCGCCGAACGTAAACGCAACGGGAAAACCGAGTAACAGCATAAAAAGCGCTGCCGCAAACATCACTATGCCTATCATAGCTCGCCACCTTTTATCTTGCCGTGGCAAAATTCCGCCCAAGCGCGAAAAGCGTAAAATTTATAGAATTTTAAATTTAAGCTCATTCTGCCCTCACACACTCTGTGCGCCCGAAGAATTCCCACTAAGAAATTCCGAGCCTTTGTTTTCCCTAACATCAAGCAGGGCGTTAATATTTTTAATCAAAAATCCAAATGCGTAGATAAATAAAAACGCATAGCTAAGCGTGATTGCGGACTTGATGATCCAAAGATGCTGCATACCACCGGGATTAGCACTGGCCTCATGGCTCATATAAGCCTCGCTTACATAATCGATCGAAAAAAACGCCACGAGCGCCACGAATGGCAAAATGAAAAATATCGTGCCTAAGATATTTATGAGCGCTTTTGCAGTGGGACTAAATTTTTCGTAAAAAATATCCACGCGAACGTGGGCATTTTCTTTGAGCGCGTAGGTCACACCGAATAAAAACATCGCCGAATATAGCCACCACGTAAGTTCTTGCATAGCGACGGAATTTGCAGCTGGAAAAAGATAACGCGCCACAACATTGTAAAAAACGACTATAACTAAAAGCGCCAAAAATACGATACTTAATACGCCTAAGATATTTGCGAACGCATCAAAAGCTCTTTCTAATTTGCGTAAAAAACCCTTCAAAATTTTACCCTTTGCTTGAAATTTTTGCTATGAAAGCTGGGATTTTAGCAAAAATATCTGCAATTTATTATAAAATTATGCGCGGAAAGGATTTTTATGATTTTAAAATTTCAAAACAGATACTCTAAAAGATTTCTCGCCTTTTGCGCTATTTGGGCGCTTTTTTGGCTAGCATTTTCATATTTTTTCTTGCAAAAATTCCTTTTTATCTATCCGGAAAGCTTTAGCATTCACGTGAGATTCGCACTTTGCGCCATAGCGCTAGGAGCGGTGATTTTAGCGGTTTGTGGCAAGGACGTTTACGGCGCGATCTGCGGATATGCGGTGTGGTTTTACGGCGCGGCGCTGGGCTTCGTATCGTCATTAAATTTAGCTAAAATTCACACGGTACTGCGAGGGAGCGGAGATATGAGCGGGATGAGCGGCTGTGGTGGAGCGGTGAAATTTTTAAATTTTGATCTAAGCGCGGTGCCGATTTTTAAGCCGTTTAACAGCTGCGCATTCGACGTACCTGCGGTGCCGACTGACGCGGCGCTAGAGGGGCTGCAAGCCAAGTTAACGACGCTTTATAGTGGAGGATGGTATCTGCTTCCGGCAAGTAAAAGTGTGGATCTGGCGCAATTTTGGAGCATAATTTTTATATTTTTCGGAGCTGTTTGGATGATTGGGATTTTACTTGGATTTTTAAATAAAAAGGCGTGGGATTTAAAACCCCACGCAAAATAGGTCATTTGACGATAATAAGAGCGTTTGAACTATAGATGTTATCTACATTTTTAAGCCCCGGCATACTCCATACCCGATCACATAAGCCATCTCTACCTTTGGTTAAGGTCACTTGCTCCTTGTTATCATATGTGTATGTAGCGCAGATATGACCTTTAACCCTTATAGGATTTGGCACATTCATCATCTGTGAAAAATCCTGATTATATTCACCTTGCGCTGTATAGTAGCCCACTAGATCGTTGAGTGATGTGGCTACGTTATGCGCCGTCCTCACCACCTCCGCATCGTCTCTAGTAGCTGCTAGTTTTGGAATGGCAACTGCCGCCAAAACACCTAAAATCACGATCACGAAAATTAATTCGATCATAGTAAAGCCCTTCATGTTTTTATCCTTTGATAAAAAATTTTTGGACCTATATTATAGAGCGTTTACTATAAATTTAACTTAAAAGTTCTTTGCGAATTCTAACATTTCAGATAAATTTTTTATCGCACTCGCGCCAACCGCTAAATAATGGTTATTTATCAAGCTTTTTCCGTTATAGAGCGGCGCCTTCATCGTCTTTAAATCCACTACCGCTCCGCCGCTTTGATGCAGCAAAAAATCTCCCGCCGCGATGTCCCAAAGCGAGCAGTCGCTAAATCTCGCATACGCGCTCGCACCCCCCTCGGCTAAGATGCAAAATTTTATCGCAGAGCCTTTGCGCACGAGCTGCATTTTAAATTTTTGCGCGAATTGCACGTATTTTGCGGATCTGCTATAGTGCCCTTGCATGAAGATTTGTGGTGCGCTAGTGGGGCAAGGGAGTAGTACGCCGTTTTTATAAACTCCGCCGCCATTTGAGCTATATATGTCGCCGATTACGGGCACGCCGATTACCGCTAAAATCGGGCGCCCATGCTCGATCAGCGCGATGCAGACGCAAAACTCGCCGTTGCGCGCGATAAACTCCTTCGTGCCGTCCAGCGGATCTATCAGCCAAAATCTCTCCTCGCTCATGCGCCGCTTGCTATCCAGCACGCGCTCTTCCGAGCAGATCGCGATGCCGCTGGGCTCTAGAGTGCGCATTATCGCATCATTTGCCGCGAGATCCGCATTCGTAAGCGGCGATTTGTCCGCTTTGACAAAAACATCGAATTTGTCGTAATTTTGCATTATTGCGGCGTTTGCCTTTTTTGCGGCATCTATCGCAAGCGCCAAAAGCTCATCCAAGCCCACTTTCGCTCCTTAAATTTAACGGTGATTCTATCAAATTTAAAATTCTAAACGTCTAAATTTACGCAAGTAAAAACAGGCAAAATTTCAAAACCCTTTAGAATTTTAATATTCTTTTTTATATAATTGCTAAAATTTTTTAAAGGATCAAC
>CAUUSU010000240.1:0-3120 GCA_963547835.1 uncultured Campylobacter sp. | reverse complement strand
CATATTAAAAGCAAAGATCGGCACGCGCGGCGCGGTCAGATTGCCGTAAATTTCAATCTCGGGGATTTTTGAAATTTCGCTTATGAAGCGCCTGCAGATCGCCTCTTCGCGCGATTTGATCGCCTCTAGCCTTGCGCTTTTGCGAAGCTTTAGGGCAAGATAAGCTCGCACCAGCGCGATGATGCCCGGCGTGCCCGCTTCCTCCAAGCGCTCCTTGTCGATTATAAAGCGCTGCGTTAGGGCGTCTGCGTATTTGATCGTGCCGCCCCCCGCGAATGTCGGCTCCTCGCCGCGCAAAAGCTCCTTTCGCACCGCCAAAATCCCGCTAGCGCCCACCCCGCCCAAGAGCTTGTGCGCGCCGAAAAACATACCGTCGCAAAAGCTGGTATCTACGTTTTCGTGCGCGATGAGCGCGCTAGCGTCCACGAACAGCCGCCCGCCGTGCGCTTTTAGCATCAAGTAAGCGCGCTTGTAATCAAGCTTTAGCCCGCTTGCGTTCGATGCCGCGGTAAGTACGCCGTAAATTTCACGCCCTTTGTTTGCGGATAGAATTTCGCCCAGCCGCGAAAAGTCCATCAGCCCGTCTGCGCCTAGCGGCACGCGCACGACCTCGCAAAGCCCCTGCCTTAGGCTAATCTCTACGGAGTGATGCTCAAAAGGCGAGATGATGAAAAGCGGCAACCCGCTTAGGCTCTCGCGCCGCAAGCCGAGCCTATCTCGCGTCGCGGGCGGCAGGTAGATGCCTAAAATTTCCCAAAGCTTCTTAATCGCCGCGGTCGCGCCAAATCCGCACGAGATCAGGTAGTAGCGCTCCTCGCAGCCCAATAGCTCTTTGATTTTGGCCCTTGCGTTTTCGTAGTAATCGCTCGTAATCTCGGCACTCGATCCGCCTGCGGAGTGGACGTTGGCGTATGTTGCAAGCACGCGCTCGATCTCCGCTTCTATAGGGCGATACGCGAGGCCCGAAGCGGCGCAATCGAAGTATTTGACCCCCTCTTTTAAGATGATATTTTTTTTGATCGTTTGAAAATCCAAAGCGCGACTCCAAAATTTTTGCAAATTATATCCAAACTCGCTAAAATTACGCCCGCAAGGAGGGCGAAATTTACGAGTTAAAAGACACTGCGCGAAATTTGGGCGATGTTGGTATCGACGCGATTTTGCAGTTTCATTTCGTATTTGACGAGATTGGCTGTATAAGCGGCTACGCGGACGTTTTCGAAGCGATCGAAAATGAAATTTTGCTCTGCTTTGAACGTCTCGGCGAGCGCTTTAAATTCGGCGGCGAGTACGAAGAGCAGATCAAAAAGGCGCTGATGAAATTCGCTAGAAGCGACCGCAAAAAAATAGGAATTTCAAAAATCTTGCCGCGATTTACGGCGCAAAAAATCACCGCAGATCTCATAAACGCGAAGTTTCTAATCACTGAAAAATCAAGCGAGCAAAGAGCGCAAAAAGCCCGCAAAAACGACCGCCTACCGCGCGCACTACGCCGCTACCATATCACCGACAAAGTCCATTTTAGCAGCAACTTTGCGAGGTTTTGGTTTAGATTTATCGAGCCGAACCTACCCGCGTTGCGCCGCGGCGAGATAGGGCACGTGCTAAGTCTCATCAAAGCGGATTTCAACGCCTACGCGGGGCTCGGGTTTGAAATTTTAAGCAAAGAGCTGCTCGCGAAGTATCTAAATTTAGAGATTTCGCAAATTTCAAGCTTTTGGAACAAAGAGGTTGAGATCGACATCTACGCGAAATTTGAGAGCTTTTGCGTCGCGGGCGAGTGCAAATACAAGGAGCGAAAAATTTCAAAAAACGTACTAAACGAGCTAATGCTCAAATGCGAAAAAGCGCACCTCGCGCCTGATCTGCTCGCGCTGTTTTCTAAAAGCGGCTTTAGTGGCGAACTAGAAAGTCTAAAAAGCGATAAAATTTTACTCTTTTCGCTTGAGGATTTTAAAATTTTACTTTGAATACGGACGTAAAATAAATGATTATAAGGGAATTACCGTGAAAAATAGGGTCTTGGCAGTATCGTTAGGCGTGCTTTTGAGCTTAAGCTTAGCAGGATGCGATAAGGGGAAAATAGAGGATATTCAAACGGAGGATTTTTATGCCGCCAATCCGGATAAAGCAAAAAGCGTCTCCGAGGCGTGCGCCCTAGCCGATCTATCCAAAGAATCACCAGAGATTTACGACAACTGCGAACGAGCCGCCATGGCGTATTTTAAAATCTTCTATAAAAGTATGATGCAATCGGTATCAAGGCAAGAGGCAAAGGCGCAAGATGAAAAACAAAAAGCTATGTGCGAGCGCAAAGAGGTGCGAAATACGGAATTCGACGTGGAATGCTTTCTGTTTCTAGCCGCCACGGGTTTGCCGATAAACTCTACAGCGCCTAAAAATAGGCTGGCTTATCTACTGGAGGAATGTAGAGGCGATGCAGTTAGCCCAAAATGTAGGCTTTTAAGAAAGGAGATAAAGTTTCTCAAGGAAGACCTTAGAATGAGTAAAGAAGAGGTCTACGAGGCATTATCGAAAAAATTGCAAATCGTGATAAAAGACTATATTGATTTTTACGTCTCGCAAGGTAGATTCGATGAAAATCCAAACAAGATAACAAGCATGACGGTCAAGCAGATAGCTCCAAACTCGATTAGCATAGGCACGACGAGCTATGTCAGCTGCTTTACTATAACCGCAATCGATACGGGCAAAAACGCTAGTTTGGAGATACGAAAAGGCGCAAGCTAAAATTATGAATTCTGCATGGAAACATATAAACTACCCGAAGTTGCAAAAATTCTAAATGAAAACGGCGGCGTTATTAGGCTTAGATAGCAAAATTTTATATTTTTAAATTTAATTACAAAGTCTTAAGGGCTTAATTTTAAAAATTGAAATTCCACCGCTTTAAAATTTTAAGCGGCGGAATTTTATGGAATTTCAGCTCGCGCAGGCGGCGATACTGCGCGCGAGTTCGCACTACCGCAAGCAAACTCGCGCTGCTCATATACAAACTTCGCGCCTAAATTCCTCAAATTTAGACTATTTTTTCACCTTGATCACGTATGGGACTGATTTGATCACGCCTTTGGAAAACAGCGTCTTGGTGTCCGCATA
>CAUUSU010000239.1:0-3124 GCA_963547835.1 uncultured Campylobacter sp. | reverse complement strand
GAAAAGAGGAAAATATGAAAGCAAATGAGGGAAAAATGAAAATAGCGATAATCGGGCTTGGCTACGTGGGGCTTCCTTTGGCGGCGGCGTTTGCGGCGAAACACGAGGTCGTGGGCTTTGACGTAGCTCAGGACCGCATAGACGAGCTGCGCGGCGGGCACGATCGCACGCTGGAGCTTAGCGACGAGGAGCTTGCTGCGGCGATTCAAAACGGGCTAAAATTTAGCGCAAATCTGGATGATATGAGGCAGAGTAATTTTTATATCGTGTGTGTGCCAACGCCCGTAGATAGGCTAAACCGCCCAGATCTTACGCCGCTAATCAAGGCCAGCGAAAGCGTCGGAGCCGTGCTTAAAAAGGGCGACATCGTCGTGTATGAAAGCACCGTCTATCCGGGCGCTACGGAGGAGGACTGCGTACCGGTGTTGCAGCGGGCTAGCGGGCTTAAATTTAACCGCGATTTTTTCTGCGGATATTCGCCCGAGCGGATCAATCCGGGCGATAAAATTCACACCGTCACTAAGATTAAAAAGATCGTCTCGGCAAGCACGCCGGAGGCTTTGGACGTCGTAGATAGCGTCTATCTTAGCATACTTCAAAACGGTACCTTTCGCGCTAGCAGCATAAAGGTCGCCGAGGCCGCGAAGGTAATCGAAAACACCCAGCGTGACATCAATATCGGCTTTATCAATGAGCTTGCGATCCTGTTCGGCAAGCTCGGTATCAACACCAACGACGTCATCGACGCGGCGGCTACGAAGTGGAATTTTTTAAGCTTCCGTCCCGGGCTCGTAGGCGGGCACTGCATCGGCATCGATCCGTATTATCTGGCGCAGAAGGCGACCGAGGTGGGCTATCACCCCGAAATCATCCTCTCAAGCCGCCGTATCAACGATAATATGGGAAGTTACGTCGCTACGGAGGTCGTTAAGATGATGATAAAATACGATGAAAAGGTAAAGGGCGCGAAGGTCTTGATCTTGGGACTGACGTTTAAGGAAAACTGCCCCGACACCCGCAATACGCGCGTCGTGGATATGATAAACGAGCTTAAAAATTTCGGCTGCGAAGTAAGCGTCTATGATCCTTGGGCGAGCGCCGCCGACGCCAAGAGATACTACGACATTGATCTGCTGCAAAAGCCCGATTTGCGCAAATTTGACTGCGTCGTAATCGCCGTAGCGCATAAGCAATTTTTCGAGCTTGATTACGCGGGCTCGCTGGTTTACGACGTGAAAAACGTCTATAAAGACGCGCAAGGAAAGCTGTGAAATTTAGCTTGGGGTTTAAATTTAGACTTCTAAATAGGCGGTTTAGCGGGGATAAGGATGAACGAGGCAAGGCTCGAATAGCTAAAGAAAATTCTAAACGAACGACGTCAAAATTTAGAGCGAGGCTCACAGGAAAATTCTGACGCTCAAAATTCCAATGCCTTAATTTTAATAAAGGAGATATAGATGAGTAGAGGAAGTGTTGATAAAAGGTGTACTTATTACAGGTGGTTTTAAATCGCTACAAGAATATTCTGATTTGCCAAAAGCTACTAAAGGAATACAATGAAAAACCCGCTTTACTACGTAGATTATTGGTATGATTTGATTAAATTCGGCTTCGATCGGAAACACACTTTTATAACGCTAATCGTTGTTTGCGTTTCATTTATCGCACCGATACTTCTCTTGTACTCCTACTCTATCGTACCAAGTACTCAAAGCATAAGAGATCCATTCGTATTTTCCGGTACTATAAAAGAACTTAAAAGGCACAAAGGACATTATCGTACGAAAGCCAATTGTGTAGTGTCAATCCAAAATAATAATAAAATCATCACTAGACGCTTTGTAGATGTAAAAATTTCAGAAGGAACATATATTTGTGATATATTTTTTAAAGAATATGTATTTAATCGATGTATAATCATAAATATGTCTGATTTTGTATTGAATAAGCTGAGCCGCTGCGATGATGGTTTGGTTTTATTTAAAGATACGACAAACATGAGCTATCTCTACAAAGGAAGAAAAACTAGCGTTATAGCTGGTATAATTTTAGTTCTAATAGCTTTTATATTTACTTTCAAGCTTCATATAGAATATAAAAAATCCAAACTAAAAGATTAAATTTTAATCTCTAAATTTACAGCGCTTGCGCGAGTATAAATTTTGCAAAATCCTCGCGAGAGTTCGGGCATTTGCACACTTCGTAGTATTCATAACCCAGCTCGCGCGCACTAGCTCTATAAAAAATATCCAGCTCAAAATCGGTCTCGGAGTTATCCACGCAAAACGCGATCGGAAATATGAGCGCTTTTTTGCTCTGCAGATCCCGTAAAACGTCCGCGACATTGGGCTCCAGCCACTTCACGGGACCCAGGCGCGATTGATACGCCAAAATAATCTCTTTAAATTTAATCCCGCGCGCAGCCAGCAGATCTTTTAAAATTTGTACATGCGCCTTTACCTGTGCCTCGTAGGGATCGCCCGCGGCGACCATTTTTACCGGCAGAGAATGCGCAGAAAATATGAGTGAAATTTGCGAAATTTCATCCGCGCTAAATTCCGCGACGCACCCCGTAATTAAATTTAGTAAAATTTCGTTGTAAGCGGCGCTGTCGTAGAATATGTCGATGATTCTATAATTTTTTATACCGAGCCGTTTAAGCGCCGCCTCGGCAGAGCACAGGCTCGATTGCACCGTAGTTTTCGAGAAGTGCGGATACAAAGGCATCAAAATTATCTCATCAAAATCCGCATATTTTTTAAACACATCCTCCGCAAAAGGCGGCGTGTAATTCATCGCATAATCGCAAATTAGCTCATCTATCGGTTTTTCATCCTGCGATGCCTCGTTTTGCAGCGCCTTGCCCTGCGTCGGGATGCTCTGCGGCGGCTGGTTTTGCAATAGAACGTCTTGCGCCGGCTCACTCTGTGCCTCTTGTGGCGGCTCATTTGCAGCGCCTTGGAATTCTATCTCATTTTGAAATTTAGCTTCGCTCTGAAATTTTAAATTTTGTGCACTATCTGCATTTTCAAATTTTAATCCCGCGCCATATTTTGCTCGCGCGAGTAAATTTACCCGCTCGCAAAGCGCTTCGGTGATGGAGCATATCGGCGAGCGCCCGCCC
>CAUUSU010000238.1:0-3137 GCA_963547835.1 uncultured Campylobacter sp. | reverse complement strand
TGACATATCGTCTCCTTGTTTAAATTTATAAAATACGCGGGAATTATAGCAGATTTTTAGATTTTTACAAATTGACGCTTAATATGTTTAGGCTCAATTAAACTTAAGCGGATTCTCTCTTATCAGTTTCAACAGTTTCTGATATAAGTTTTCCTGTGTAGTTTTAGTATTATATCTAAATTCGCATTCTTTAAGATGAAGTAAGAAATTCCCTTTCTTAATGCCTTTAAATTTAGCTAGTCTATGTTTAGCATATCCCCAGAAATTCTCAATGCCATTTATATGATTTTTACCATTTGCAAATTCATTCTTTGAGTGTTTTACCCTGTAGTGTGCTTTGGCTCCGTAATCTACCAATCCGTCATAGGCCTTCCAGCAATCTGAGTAAATAACACTCTCGTCTAATTCGCTAAACTCCGATAATATGGGTATCAACTCACTAGCAGAACAGTTTTTAACTATTTGGGTATAGACCTTACCGTCACGCTTTAGCATTCCGTTCTGCTCGCAGTAACGAGCAAAGCGAAGTTAAGCACCGGAGTTTTATTTGCTACACCTCTACATCTTTTCTCAAAGAGAGTGCGTCTTATCAATAGCATGAAGCTAAGGCACAAGACCCCTTTACCCTTTTAAATCCGAAGTAACTTTCATCTATTTCAAAGCGAAACGGTGCTGCAGGCAGGTTTATATAAAGCGAAGCTTCTAGGCGAGCTTGGAAATTTCACCTGAAAACTTAGATATTTTTAACTTCGCTACGCTCGTTACTTTTCAAGACCTCGCACTCTTTAGACATAAGAATTCTTATTTCTCTAAAGATTTTACATAGTGTTATTTCTGAAATTTTAGTTAAATTCGATATCTTTGATGCTTCTATATCCTCTGTAAAGTACTTTAAAATTTCTCTAAATTTAGCTTCAGAAATTCTTGAACGGATTATATACTTATTTTTTAACTTCGCTACGCTCGTTACTTTTCAAGAACATAGTTTTCATCGTTACTTACTGCTCCTTTGTGTGAGCTTAAGTTAAAGGGGGCCTAAATTTTTATCCATAAGACAAACATACCCATTCTTTTACTGGAAATTTTTTATGATTTTTAAATTATCATCTTTTCTATTACTTAAATTTTATATCAACGATAGTTTAAAATACTTTGTGACAAAATATAAAGATTGAGAATATTAAAAAATTTCGGAAACAAATAGGGAACAAATTTTAAAAAACTAAGAAAACTTAAAGCTCTTGAAATATTGGTAAAATCGGGGCTTTAAAGGGATTTTTTAATATAGATGGCTCCGGATGATGGATTCGTATAATATCATTTCTTAAAGTATTTTATATGCCTCTAAAACACCACATAATACCCTATAATAGGCGCTTTTATTGATTAAGCTTACTCTAAGCTATCCTAGAATATCATGTATTTTTACAAAAACAGAGGGGAAATAAAGGGGAAAAATGCTCCGCCACTTTTTAAGCAAAAGGAAAAACCTTAAATGGCTTTAATGTCTTATAATAAATTTGCAAATACAAATAAATATCCGGGAGTTAGAATTTATATTTCCGAAAATAACGATATGATTTTTTACGTAAGGCTAGACGGCAAAGATATAAAAGTAGGCTCAAAATCAGAAGGCGTAAACGTAACCTACGCCTACAACAAAAAGAAGGAGTATGATACCAAAAAGAGAAACGGCGAACTGCCAGATAGCATAGCCAAAAAACAGCTTGCTAAAGGCGGTTTAAAATTTGATGACCTAGCAAAAGCATTTTTTGATTATAAACTCGAACAAACGCCAGATAAAACGGAAAACATTAAAGAGCAAATCTACATGTACGAGCAGTATCATAAAAGTAAATTCGGAAGTCTCGCTACAAGCTTGATAAGCTCCGAGATGATACAAGAGCATTTTAAAAACATAAAGGAAACGGTGTCTAGTAGAACCGGCCGCAAGCTATCACAGTCGCGTACAAACGCTATCATGGGCATAATAAGAACGATTTTTAACTACGCTATAAAACAAAAACTTATATCTCATCTTAGTCCATTTGATATAGAGATCAAAAAACCAGATAATAAACGAGAGAGATTTTTGGAGCTTATAGAAATCGAGCTTTTGCGTAAAGAGCTAGCCGGCAAAGGAGATTTTGCACTAGAGTTATTCGTAGAACTTGCTTTATGCACAGGAGCTAGGCTTGATGGCATATTAAATATAAAGAAAAAAGATATATCGATTTCAAATATGAGCGTAAATATAACCGACTTTAAAAGCAAAAATCCAGAAAATAAAAGATATACGGGATTTTTAAGCGATGAGGCATTGGTGCTGATAGATAAAATTTACACGAAAATTTCGCCAAATGACGCTCTTGTCGATAAACCCTACGCTACTCTCCAAAACGTTTTGCAGCATCTATTAAACAAGCTCTTTAATGGTGGCCTTGCGCCAGAGGACAGCGCAAATAGAGTCGTAATACACACGCTAAGGCACACGTTCGCCTCTCATCTAGCCATAGCCGGCACCCCTATACTAACGATAAAAAAGCTCATGAATCACTCAGACATCAATCACACCCTAAGATATGCAAAGCTGATGCCCGATAGCGGCAAAGAGATGGTAAAGAAACTATATAAAGCATAATTTGTGGTTTATTTGCAAAAAAAGTTGTATAATCTAACAATTATTAGATAGATTGAGATGTTCGATTTTGTCGCTCTTACCATTTATAAAAATAAAACCATAAATTTAAATCGTATATATTATATATAGGTATATAGGTAAATACAATGACCCAAAAAAGAGAATTTATACCCCAAGAGCTTCCGCTGGATTTTTAGCCGACCGAGCAAATTTATAAAGCGCTAAATAGAGCCTCAAGAAAACTAGGCGAACTAAACGGCTTTATAAAAACCATTCCAAACCATAATATTTTGATAAATTCTCTCGTATTGCAAGAGGCAAAAGATTCAAGTGCGATCGAAAATATTATCACGACGCACGATGAGCTATTTTTAGCCAAGATAGACGAAACCAAGATCGCACAAAGCGCTAAAGAGGTTATGAACTACGAAAACGCCTTAAAAAAAGGCTACTCGCTTATAAAAAAAGATAATCTATTCTTAACTCGTCATATACT
>CAUUSU010000237.1:0-3139 GCA_963547835.1 uncultured Campylobacter sp. | reverse complement strand
TTTACTCAAACGCCTTGTAGTGCGCCTCGTCGGCGAATTCTAACATCTCGCGATCGCCCCTGCTGTCGCCGTAAGCGATAACGCGATCGAAAGCCTGCACGTCGTATGCTGCGCGCACGCGAGCGACCTTTTGCGCGCCGTAGCAGTTCTGCCCCTCGATCTCGCCCGTGATGATGCCGCCTTTGCGCCGTATTTTGGTGCCTAAAAGCTCCAAGCCTTGTGCGTCGCACCACGGACGCAACCAGTCTTCGAGCGAGGCGGTGACGATGACGACCCTATCGCCCGCGGCTTTGTAGCTTGCTATCTTGTCCATCGCGCTTTGTTTTAGGATATCTTCGATGTGAGTGGTAGAGTATTTTTTGCAAATTTTATCGAATTTATCGGCGCTCATGCCCGCAAAAAAGTAGCCCAAGAGCTTTCTGCGCGTAAAATTATTGCTCGCAAGACCTAGCTTATACGCCACCAAAATCGGCGATAGCACCAAAATCCCGCGAAAAAATTTCTTAAATCCGACTACGTAGGCGACGAACTCAAGCAGCGAATCATCGCGCGTGATCGTGCCGTCAAAGTCGAATAAAACAAGATTCATTGCCTCTCCTAGCAAAATTTTAGCAGCGTAAATTTTAAAATTTGCCTATAAAAAAGGCGTGAAATTTAAAAGCTAAATTTCACGCCGAATTTTAAAATTTCATTTTGAAATTCTATTTTTTCGCCATTCGTCTGCGCGTCGTAGGGTCTAAGTATCGCTTGCGTACGCGGATATTTACGGGCGTAACCTCCACAAGCTCGTCCTCCTCGATCCACTCCAGCGCGCGCTCTAAGTTTAATGCGCGCGGCGGCACGAGCTTGATCGCATCGTCGCTACCGCTGGCGCGGACGTTGGTTAAATTTTTACCCTTGATCGGATTGACGTCCAGATCGTTCGGGCGGCTGTGCTCGCCGATGATCATACCCAGATAGACCTTCGCCTGCGGAGCGATAAAAAGCACGCCGCGGTCTTGCAGGTTCCACAGGCTGTATCCTAGCGCCACTCCGTTTTCCATACTTACGAGCGCGCCGTTTTGTCGCTTCTCGACCGCGCCGATGAAAGGGCGGAATTCCAAAAAGCTATGATTCATCACCCCTTCGCCGCGAGTATCGGTCAAAAACTGCGAGCGAAAGCCGATAAGACCGCGCGCCGGGATCTCAAACTCCATACGCGTCTGCCCGTCGCCGGTAGGGTTCATCACCTTCATCTCGGCCTTTTTACGACCGAGCTTTTCGATGACGGTGCCGGTGCAATCATCGGGCGCGTCGATAACTAAGTGCTCGAAAGGCTCACATTTGATGCCGTCGATCTCCTTGATGATAACTTCCGGGCGCCCAAGGCAAAACTCAAAGCCCTCGCGGCGCATATTCTCGGCTAAAATCGTGATCTGCAGCTCGCCGCGACCGCTTACTTTAAATTTACCCTCGCCCGCGTTTTCATAGCGCATCGCGATGTTGGTTTTCATCTCCGCTTCCAAGCGCTCGTCGATCTTATTTGAGGTTACGAATTTGCCCTCCGTGCCGGCGAGCGGTCCGTCATTTACGCTGAAAATTACGCTGAGGGTCGGCTCTTCGATATGCAGTGCATCAAGCGGGATCGGATTATTGGGATCGACGATACTGTCACCTACGTCAAGCGCGTCAAAGCCAGCGATTGCCACGATGTCGCCCGTGCCCGCCGCGTCGATATCGGTGCGCTCAAGCCCGTTAAAACCGATCAGCTTTGAAATTCTACCGTTGATGTGCGTACCGTCGGCTTTGGCTAGCATAACGCTTTGGTTTTTGTTTATCGTGCCGTTGAAAATTCTAGCGATGCCGATCTTGCCCACGTAGTTGTCGTAATCGAGCGTGAAAACCTGTAGCTGAAGCGGATTATCGTCGCTACCGCTAGGGGTCGGAACGTGAGAGATGATCGTCTCAAAAAGCGGCTTCATATCGGTGCTTTCGTCGTTTAGATCGTATTTTGCGTAGCCGTTTTTGGCCGCGGCGTAGATGACGGGAAACTCAAGCTGCTCGTCGTTTGCGTCAAGCGCTACGAAAAGATCGAAAATCTCATTTACCACGCGGTCCGGATCGGCTGCGGGCTTGTCGATTTTATTTACGACCACGATCGGTCTAAGCCCCAAAGATAGCGCCTTTTTCACGACAAACTTAGTCTGCGGCATAACGCCTTCTTGCGCATCGACGAGCAAAAGCACGCCGTCTACCATCTTTAGTACGCGCTCGACCTCGCCGCCGAAATCTGCGTGACCCGGAGTGTCGATGATATTGATTTTAACGCCGCCGTAGTGGATGGCGGTGTTTTTGGATAGAATCGTAATGCCTCGCTCACGCTCGATGTCGTTGCTATCCATCACGCGCTCGCCGACTTCTTGATGATTACCAAAGGTGCCGGACTGTTTTAAAAGCTCATCTACGATAGTGGTCTTGCCGTGATCGACGTGCGCGATAACTGCTATATTTCTGATATTTTCCAAATTTTTCTCCGTTTATAATTTCAAAAACTGATGATTATACTAAAAAAATTCTTAAGATAAAAATTTACGAATACTCTTTGACTTCGCAGACAAAAAACTCATACACGCGCTGTTGGATCAGCGCATCCTCGTCATCATCTCCGATCAAACGACGCAGATGTGAAAAATCAATCTTTTTGATATATTTTTTGTTGTTTTTGATATCTCTGTCGATCTCTTTTAGAAGCGAGTCTAAATTTAAACTTTTATAGGTTTTCGCCTTTAAGATATACTCTTTTACGATGGAAACAAGCACGCCGATGCGCTGCTCGTCGCCCGGATAAATTTCGCCCGCTATATCTTTGATCGTATCGTAATCCTCGTCGGTCTGCTTCTTTTTGGCAAGCAGCATCGCGGCAAAAATTTTGGCTCTAAATTCAATAGAGCGATGGTGAGGGATAAAAACCTCGCGAAATACGGATAAAAGATGATTTTTAAAATTCATTTATAACCTTACTTTAAGAAACATTTCCATATAATCCCGATTGCCCTTTCTTAGACCTGTGCAATGCTTTTTTTAGGCACCGCTTCAGGGTAGGAATACAGCAGAGCACTTAGATCTCGCATGTGCCGCAGCCATCTGGGAAGGGGTTTTA
>CAUUSU010000236.1:0-3154 GCA_963547835.1 uncultured Campylobacter sp. | reverse complement strand
TAAAATTTTATCCACGCGGTGCGAAAAATTTTTAAAATTTTACCTCGCCGCCGGGTCGCCGCTGCGCTTATACGCGCCGCTTTTTAGTGTTAAGACGTCCGCCGCCGCGCTCGTTATCGGAAATTTTATCCGTAAGCTAGCAGGGAAGCTTGGGTGCGGTAAAGCTTAAACGTTTTTAATCCCCAACAGAGTAAATTTACGCTTCCGCCTTGCGCCAAATGCAAAAATCTGATACGTTTGTTTCAAACTCCAACGGGATGGAATTCTACTCACAGGGAACAACGTCTATGACAGCTACGTAACTAAGTTTCAATTCCCAACGGATTTTGTAAAAAGATGACGACGACGCTTCGATGTCATCCAAGCCGCCTTTGTGCGCATTTTGATTAAAATTTCTTGCGCGCGGAAACCACGCTTAAAATGATTTTTACCAAATTTTACGCAAGCTTCGGCGCTAAATTTGATCCAAAATCCGCTCGCAAATTTCGCGCGGATCGGCGCTTTGATAGATCGGGCGACCGACTACGATAAAGTCCGCTCCCGCCTCGCGCGCAACGCCCAGATCCGCCACTCTCTTTTGATCCGCTGCACTCTCGCCAAACGGCCGCAAGCCAGGGCAGAGCGTGATAAAATCTGCGCTCGTTGCGTCCTTTATCAAGCGGCTTTCGAACGCAGAGCAGACCATGCCGTCAAGCCCGGCTTCGTAGCTCGCCACGCTAAATTTGCGCACGGCATCGCTCAAATTTTGCTCGTAAACCGAGCTGAATTCCGCCTGATCAAAGCTCGTTAGCGCAGAGACCGCAAGCACCAATGGACGCGAAGCTAGCCTATCCAGTCGCTCCATCACGGCTGCCATCGCGCGCTTGCCGCTACTTGCGTGCACATTTATCATATCAACGCCGATTTTAGCGATCTCCTCGGCGGCGTCCGCCATCGTATTTGGGATGTCGTAGAGCTTTAGATCGAGGAAAATTTTAAAATTTCCGAGCTTTTTTAGCTCCTCCAAAAATCCCGCTCCGTCGCGCAAATAGGTTCGCAGTCCAACTTTGAGCCAAATTTTATCCGAAAAGTCCGCAAGCCGCTCCGCCAGCTGTAAGCACTGCTGCTTCGAGCCCAGATCAAGCGCGACGCAGAGCCTCACCGTTTATCCTTGCCGCGCACTGCGCCTTTGCTGCCCGCAGATTTTTTTGGTGCGATAGAGCTTTTGCGCCCAGCGCTACTTTTCGGCGCAGTATTTTTACCCGCAGCGCCCTTTTTCGGTGCCGCGCTTTTGCCGGCTCTGAAATTTCTATCCGCGCTCTCTTTTTTCGGCGCGGCGTCTTTGCCTCGCTCGCCAGCTTTGAAATTTTTGCCAGTTTTCTCTGTCTTGAATTTATCTCCGGTCTTGAAATTTCTCTCCGTTTTAAATTTTTTGCTCGCGGCGGCTTCAGATTTTTTTGCGGATGCGCTACGAGTTTTCATATTAGCGGGCTTTTTAGACGGTCTGCTTCTGCTCGCCGTAGAATTTTTCGGCGTGCCGTCCCTCTTTGTCTTAGTAAAATTTTTCGTCTTGCCGTCCGCGCCTGCGGGAATGAAATTTTTCGCCGTATCGTTGCTGTCCGAAACGGCGGAGTTTTTCTCCGTAGCAGGCTTAAAATTTTTGACTGCCTCCGTGGTTGTCTCGAGATTTTCGCTTGCCGTCGCAGTCGGCTCGGAAATTTTATCCGCCGCGATGTTTACGGGGCTATCTTTTAGCGCATCCAGCACGCCGTTTATAAATCTTGGCGAGATGCCAAGCTCCTTGGCGGAGTTGATTGCTTCGTTTATGACGATGCCCGCGTCGGTGTCCGTAAAGCGCAGCTCATACGCCCCGAGCCGCAGTATCGCGCGCTCCAGAGCCGAAATTTCGGCGAGCTTAAATTCCTTTAAATTTTCGTCTATCAGCGCATCGACTGCAGCGAGATTTTCGCTAGCGCCGCGCAGAAGCGCCAGCGTCCAGTTGCGCTGCTCGTTGCGAATGCGCTTTTCTTCCAGATACTCGTCCGCAAAGTCCTCGTCGCCGCCGTTCATATCGCGGGAGTAAAGCAGCGAGATCGCAGCAAGCCTGGCTTGGTGTCTGGTGGCCATTTTACGCCTTTATGTTGCGAAATAGACTTAGAAGCTCGATCGCGCCGCTCATTGCTTCAAAGCCCTTGTTGCCGGCCTTTGAGCCTGCTCGCTCGATCGCTTGCTCGATATTATCGGTAGTCAGTACGCCGAAAGTCACGGGAGCGCCGTATTTTAGCATGGTGTTCGCGATACCTTTGCTTACTTCGGCGCTTACGTAGTCAAAATGCGGTGTAGAGCCGCGGATAACCGCGCCTAGGCAGACGACGGCGTCGTAGAGTTTGGAAGCTAGCGCCTTTTCAAGCGCGAGCGGGATCTCAAAAGCGCCCGGTACCAGCATCAGGCTTAAATTTTCCTCCTTGCCGCCGTGGCGCAAAAATGCATCGTGCGCCCCCTCTACCAGGCGATCTGTGATGATGTGGTTGAAGCGGGCGTTAATGATTAGAATTTTTTCGCTGCCCTTAAGAGCAAGCGAGCCTTCGATGATTTTCATAGTTTTCCTTTGCGTTAAATTTAGCGCTAAGCTTAGCTAAATTCGCCAAAATTCTAAATTAATTTCAGCATCGCGGCGCTTGAAATTATGAGAAATAACAGGCGCTTTGCGCGCAGAAATTTTCTCGCAGCGAACGAATATTCTCAAGATCACGGCACCGATTGTGTCGATGGCCGTTCATAGGCTTAGCGTGAGTATGAAAATATGCGAAGCAGACTCACCTCCGAGTCCTCTTCTAGCGCGACGATCGTTTCAAGAAAGATGATAAAAAGCATGCCGATCCCGCGTATAGAACGCATGCGAGCGCCGCGCTATGTATTTAAAAGCAAACATAAATATAAAAAGTTCGCAATCATGCAGATGACGGTAAATAGCCGCTCGTGCGCACCGGCAGCGCGCTTAAGCCCGTACGTCCGGTCGCACACAAAAAGCGTTCCGATGAGGATAAAAGAAAGCTTCGGCGTTAATAAACCGCCTAAATTTTAAATTTAAAGCGCGATTGCAGGCTTAGATTAAAATTCATCTTAAAATTAATCCTAAATAATAAATTTTATTATTTGTTTAGAAATTTTAGGC
>CAUUSU010000235.1:0-3201 GCA_963547835.1 uncultured Campylobacter sp. | reverse complement strand
AGGCTCTTGCGCTTCGCAGGCGCCGTAGCCGCGCCCGTCAGTCTTAGCTTTTTAGATAGCAAAATTTATATTTTCGTAAATACGGGGCGCGATAATTTCGAGCCCGACATCGACGAAAGCGTGCTACGCCGCGACCCTGCCGCGCAGCTCAAGCGCGAGCTTTCGCACTTTTTAGCGATCGTAAAAAACCTAAAACTAAACGAAAGAATTTGGAGCTAGCGGGCGGCTAGCCGCAGTTTGGCACGCTACGGTCTCACGCTTCGTGCCGCGGTTTCGCACGCCTTGAAATTTGAAATTTTAAAATTTTGCTTTTTGATTTCGCGCTTTGGAATTTTACGCGCCCTAAAATCCCGCGCGTTTTGAAATTTAAAATTTTAATCCATGCTACGAAATTCCGCACCGCAAAATTTAAAATTATGAAATTAAAATTCCGTGCCTTGAAATTCTACGCTTTAAAATTTAAAATTTTAAAATTCCGTAGTCGAAATTCTGCACGCCTGAAATTCGAAATTTTGCCGCGCCTTAAAATTTAAAATCCAAATCCGCTCGCTGCGGAATTCTGCGAAATTGCGGAATTTGAAATTCCTTGAAGTTGCAAAATTCCGCGAGGTTGTCGCTTGAAATTCGTCTTTCAAAGCATAAGGCTAAGCAGCAGCAAAAATCCGATGAAGCTTAGGGCGTTGCCGAAGGAGCCGCCGATGTGATCGCCGAGCTGCGTCAGCACGAGCGCGCCGCCTAGACGCAGACCTATTTGTAGCGCCACGCCCGCGATAAAATCCGCTGCGCGCCGAAGTCCGCTGCGCGTA
This sequence comes from uncultured Campylobacter sp., assembly GCA_963547835.1. Lineage (GTDB taxonomy): Bacteria > Campylobacterota > Campylobacteria > Campylobacterales > Campylobacteraceae > Campylobacter_B. Next base: position 2,395 of record CAUUSU010000235.1, on the reverse strand, counting down.
TCGCCGAGCTCGCTGCCTCGGCTTTGGTTCCACAGTCCGCTTACGCGGTAGTCTTTGTAGCGAGCGCGGAGAATATCGCCGTTTTGCAGCTCAAAGCTCTGCGAGGCGTCCTTCGCCTTGACGGATGCCGCGGTTTTGGCGGAGCGGGCGGAATTTATAGAATTTGCTGCGTTAGTAGAATTTGCAGAGCTTATGGAATTCGCTGATTTCGCAAAATTCTTAATACTCGCAGAATTTACGGAATTTTCTGCGTCTAAATTCTTAAATTTCATGCAATTTTCGCCGTCCGCAAGCTCCGCTAAATTTTGATCTGCGCGTAGCGCGCTGGAGACGATACGCCGTTTGCTGTCGCCCGATAAATACAGCCCGTCCAGCGCGAAGCCATAGTAATAAACGTCGCCGCTTTGCAGCACGCGCACGCCGCTAGCATAGCCCTCCGCTTCGCCGCTTCGCCTGGGCTCTTTGGAGTGCGGAAGCGCCGCGAATATGCGCCCGAACTTTGCAGCACGCCAGTCTATTCGCATAAACTTAAAGCTGCAATACGCAAAAGGCGCGAGGACGGGTAGAGCTATAGCCACCGCAGGATCGCTCTTTTCAAAAATAAAGATTATGCAGTAGATGCTCATCGCAGCTAGCGCTACGCCGAAAGCTGCGAATATCGCGGCGAGTGCCGTGCTGCCGGCGTCCCTCCAGCGCTGCGCGCCCAGGCTTAGATTGACAAAGTCTAGCGGAGATGCGGCGGAGTTTGCCGAAGCGCCTCCACGGCTCTCGCGAGTAGAATTTAAAGAGAGGGAGCTGTTTAAATCTTTGCGGATAAAACCTAAAGCGGCGGAATTTATACCGCTGCGATCTTTGTTTGATAAATCAGATGCTGTAGAATTTTAGCGCGCACTTGCCGCCGTATCGCTATATGCGTCGCGGTTTGAATTTGCGGCGGTGGAATTTCCGCTACTTGGAGTTTCGTGGCTAGGGCGCGGCACGGAATTTTCGCCATTTAAATCGGCGCCGCTTGAAGCCTTGCGATCCGAATTTAAGCTCCCCAAAGCCTCATCGCCGAATTTTGAGCCCAAAGCTTCATCTTCATAGATTACCGCCAGCTCGTCGCCCTCGCGTATCGGCAGATAAAGTCCGTCGCGCTTTAAGTCCAAATTTCCCGCAAAGCGCAAGCGCTCCAGCGTAAAGCTAAATTTAGCCGCGCCTGCAGCCGCGGGCTCAAGCTTCAAATCCCTGGCCGTGCCGCGAGCAAGCTTGATCTGCCGCGGCGAAAGAAATTTAGCAAAGCCCATGCGTGCCTTTCAGATCTCGCAAAATCCTGCGATCATTTCGCGGCCGATTTTTTGCGGATCTGGATATTGATGAGCTCCACCAGTAGCGAAAACGCCATCGAGAAGTAGATGTAGCCCTTGGGTATGTGAAAGCCCAGCCCGTCGGCGATCAGCGAGACGCCCACCAAAATCAAAAACGCAAGCGCTAAAATTTTGATCGTCGGGTTTGTGTCCACGAAGCGCGCGATCGCGCCGCTAGCGAGCATCATCACGCCCACGGCGATGATCACTGCGAGGATCATCACAGGTAGGTGCTGCGCCATGCCCACGGCGGTGATGACGCTGTCGAGCGAAAAGATGATGTCCAAAACGGCGATCTGCACGAGCGTGCCGCCGAAGCTCGCCTTGCCGCCGCTAGCGCTATGCTCGTGTGCCTCGCCCGTGGCGCTGGAGTGGATCTCGAGCGTGGATTTGACGAGCAGAAATAATCCGCCGCCGATCAGCACGAGGTCGCGTCCGCTAAAATCGCGTGCAAGTACGCTAAATAGCGGCTTGGTTAACCCCATGATCCAGCTTAGGCTAAGAAGTAGCAGTATGCGCGTGATCATCGCAAGCGCAAGCCCCATTATACGGGCGCGTCCGCGCTGTGCCTCGGGCAATCTGCCGCACAAAATCGCGATAAAGATGATATTGTCGATGCCAAGCACGATCTCAAGCCCCGTGAGCGTCGCCAGGCTGATCCATGCCTCGGGTGAGGCGATCCATTCAAACATCGGTTTCCTTTGGGTGAAAATTTAAGCCGTGATGATAGCGAAAGTTTGGTTAAAATTTCTAAATTTTGCGACCTTTGCGCGCGAAACAGCGCGTGGAATTTCGCGCTTGATTTCGCACGAAATTCCAAGCCTCGAATTTTAAAATTTTGAGTTTTGATACGGCGCAAATATGGGCTAAATTTAGCATAGATCGGAATTTTAATTTATTTAGTGCGGCGTAGCGCGCGTTCATATTCATGCTGCACAAAATTTCACTTTCTAAACTGCTGCGGAGTGAATGCGCGGATAAATTTACGAGCTAAATTTTAAATTTACGGCGCGGGTTTGCTTTAATCAAAATTTTTACTGAAAAAGCAT
>CAUUSU010000234.1:0-3207 GCA_963547835.1 uncultured Campylobacter sp. | reverse complement strand
TCTAGCATGCGTACGGCGATCGGCACGACGCGCTCGATGTCCTCTTTTTTGTTGATTTTGCTTAAATTTATGCTCGCGAGGTTGCACACGGCGGTTTTGCCCTCGAGGCTTTCTTTTTCGACGATGAAAATTTGCTCGCCGCCGATGCTATCTAGAGCGCTTAGCTTTTTGGCTTTTTTGGTTATGCCGCTATCAACAGTGACGTCTTCTTCCTCGTCAAATAGCCGCTCGGAGCCGTTATCAAACGTGATCTTGATCTTGTAGTAGTTTGGTTGCGTATTTTGGAAAATTTCGGTGCATAAATTTGAGCTTCTGATGATACCGTCGTGGTCGTTCGGATTGGCTTTATTTGCGTTATCTTTAAAGCACAAAAACGGCATGCCCGATTCAAAATAGCTAGTTAAAATTTTCTTCCACAGCTCTTTTGCCATGACGACGTTTTTTTGGATCTTTTCATCGTTTTCATATGCTAGGTAGCGAGCCTCGAACTCATCGCCGTATAGATCGCACAGATCGGCGACCTCTGCTGGGTCAAAGAGAGTCCAGCGCGCGTTTTCTTTGACGCGTTTCATGAAAAGGTCGTTTATCCAAAGCGCAGGAAATAGCTCATGCGCTCTGCGGCGCTCTTCGCCCGAGTTTTTGCGTAGATCCAGGAAGTCGCTAACGTCCATGTGCCAGGGCTCGACGTAGACGGCTATCGCGCCCTTTCTCGTGCCTAGCTGATCGACGGCGACGGCGATGTCGTTCGTGACTTTTAAGAACGGAATTATACCGCCGGCCGCGTTTTTATGTCCGTCGATGCTGCCGCCCATGGCGCGCACTTTACACCAGTCCCAGCCGATACCGCCGCCAAATTTGCTAAGCAATGCCATCTCTTTGTAGCTATCGAAAATTCCCTCGATATTATCAGGCGTGCTTCCAACATAGCATGAGCTTAGCTGGTGGCGCGTCGTGCGGGCGTTTGAGAGCGTAGGGGTGGCTAGCATGACTTCAAATTTAGATATGAGGTCGTAAAATTTCTTCGCCCAGCCTTGGCAGTCTAATTCGTTTTGCGCGAGGAACATCGCTATGGCCATAAACATCTGCTGCGGCAGCTCGATCGGCGCGCCACTGCGGTCTTTGATGAGGTAGCGGTCGTATAGGGTCTTGATACCAAGATACGCAAACTGCAAGTCGCGCTCGGGGCGGATGTAGTCGTTTAGATCATCTAGATCGTATTTTTCTTTTAGTCCAGGGATGATACGGCCTGCTTTTTCGCCCTTTTGCAGATAGTCGCGTAGGTGGTTGTAGCCGCTAAAGCCCGTGACCTTGTGATAAAGGTCGTATAAAAACAGCCTTGCCGCTACGAAGGTCCAGTTTGGGCGGTCGATGTCGATCTTTTCGACGGCCGTTTTGATGAGGGTTTGCTGGATCTCCTCGGTCGTTATCATATCGCGAAATTGAATTTTCGCGTCCACCTCAAGCTCGCTTAGGCTCACGTTTGCTAGCCCCGCGACCGCCTCGCTCGTGTATTTTTTGATCTTGCTTACGTCAAGCTCTTCCGTGCGTCCGTTTCGTTTGATTACTTTCAAATTTTTTCCTTCTTAATTTAATTATAGTTTCTTAAAAGAATTTGCAATACGTTTTTCGCCGGCTATATCTGATTGATAAAATTTTTCAAATATGAGATTATGCAGATTTTCAATATCTTCTTTTGTTGAAATTTCAATTTTACTTTTTTTAAAATTTTTAACATATTTTGAAGCATATCGCTTATAGTTGTCAAAATTATCCTGTAATTGCTTTAAATTATCTACTATTTGAGCAATTTTTTGAAGTATCGTTTTTGGTAATTTGTCTAGCTCTAGACTTTCTTTTATACTTAACCTTTCATAGTTTTTAAATTTTTCTAAATCATCTTTTGTCGCTTCTCTATAATAATATGATAAAAAGCTAAATACGGCCGTTAAATCACTAAATTTAAAAAAGTATACCTTATTATCAACAAATGCAACCTCGGTACGATTTTGTAAAACTAATATTTTTTCTTTTGTATGAAGTGTCGCAGTATCTTTAAAATAAATAAACGGCTTATCAATTAAATTTGTCTTATAAACTCTTTGGAAATAGATATTTTTTTTGTTAATCACAAACATATATTTTAAGTCAAGCAGGGTTTTCCTACTTATATTTTCAGCATTTGTCGTATTTAATAAATCGCTGATTTTTAATTTTTCCTCATTGTTTAAATCTATAAAAAAAACTTCATTTTCTTGCAGTATATAGTTTCCTGCATCTTGCATAAAGTTTATACTGGTTAAATTAGTAATTTCATCATAATTCCAAATATCGTTTAAACTGCTTTCTAAAATTTTATAAATTTTACTTTTGCCTTTACCAAATACAGAAATTTTACTCATCTCTCCTCTTTTCTAAAAATGTAAAATCATTTAGTCTGATTAAATTTGATAACTCGTTAATATTTTTAATATTTTGCCTTGAAATCAGAAATATTTTATAATTTGTTCCTGTATTGTTTTTTATACTAACCTCATAAAAGTTAAATCCGAATAGTACAAATGGATTAAAGAAACTAAATTTACACCTTTGGACTAATATAAAAATTCCAGAAAAAATTATCAAAAATAGACATAAATTTCCATCATCAATACTTAAAGCAATCACAAAATAGGCGATATACGTAGGTACAAATTTTGGCTCGGCAATCTCCACTAAATCACACTCCGCTCTTTCATCACCAAAATTTTTTGAGCAAAATTTTAAAAATATATTAGAATGAATTAGCGCAAATAAAAATATACTAATAGCCCAAACATAGTGCTGTAATCTTAATAAAAATATAATAGCAATTGGTGAAATGGCAGAAATAACATAAAGCCAAGAGAATATTTTTATCAAAAAATAATGCATAAATTTATATTACCCAAAAACCCTTGCAAATATCCTATCCACATTTCTTGAGTAATACGCATAATCAAAGCACTCTTTTATCTCTGCTTCGCCTAGGCTTGCGCGCAGTTCCTCGTCGGCGAGCAAATTTTGCAAAAATAGGCTCTCGCCGTTTTCGTTTATCGCTTTTTTGCCCTCTTGTAGATCCGCCCAGACCTTCATCGCGTTGTGCTGGACGATCTTGTACGCGTCCTCGCGTGAAATCCCGCGCTGCGGAAGCTGTAAAAGCACGCGCTGAGAAAAGACGAGCCCGCCGGT
>CAUUSU010000233.1:0-3235 GCA_963547835.1 uncultured Campylobacter sp. | reverse complement strand
ATCGATCCGGTCAGTAGAAAAGAAATTTTAAACACCTCTAAATTTAGCTATCTTTACTACGGACGCACCTACTTTTTTGAAAGCGAAGCGAATGCAAACGCCTTCACCGCACACCCCGAGCGCTATGTAGATGAAAATGGCACGCTAAAGGAGCTTAAATAATGTTTTTACGCATCATCAAATCCTCCATTTTAAACTCCAGGGATAGCAAAATTTTAGCGTTTTTGACCATATTTTTATCGGTGTCGCTGATCGCTTGCATGCTAAATATCACGCTAAAAATTGGCGACGAGGTCGCTAAGGAGCTACGCAGCTACGGCTCGAATATCGTCGTGCTGCCGCGCTCGCAAAGCCTAAGTATCGAGATCGGCGGGCGCGAATACTCGCCGCTTAAAAACGACGATTTCTTAAAAGAAAGCGACCTGCATAAGATCAAAGAAATTTTTTGGCGCAACAATATCACCGCCTTTGCGCCGTTTCTAACTACCCACGCGGGAGATTACGACGTCGTGGGGACATACTTCGAAAAGGACGTGGGCGTTAGCGATGAGCCTGATTTCAGATCGGGCGTGCGCTCGCTCTATCCGTTTTGGAGCGTAGAGGGACAGTGGGTAAAAGACGGCGCCGATGATGAAGTGCTCGCAGGCGACGCGCTGGGGCTAAAGATCGGCGATACGATAAAGCTTGGAGATTATGAGGTTAAGGTCGTAGGAATTTTGCACGGCGCGGAGGATGAAGCCAAAAAGCTGATCGCAAATTTATCTCTGGTACAAAAGCTAACGCACAAAGAGGGCCTCATCGCCAAGGCAGAAGTTAGCGCCATGACGATCCCGGAAGACGATCTGTCCGTAAAGGCAAGAAGGAGTCTCGATAATCTAGACGCCACAGAATACGACACATGGTATTGCTCAGCATACGTTAGTTCCATCGCATATCAGATCACCGAGGAGTATCCAAATGCAACTGCTAAGGCGGTGCTTAGCGTCAGCGAAGCTCAAAGCGGCATCACGAAAAAAATTCAAAATTTAATGGGTGTCGTAAGTATTCTATCTCTGCTGATTTCAAGCATCTGCATCACGAGCCTATTAAGCAGCGAAATTTATAAGCGCAAAAAGGAGATCGGCTTGCTTAAGGCGCTGGGAGCGAGCAACTTTATGATCTATATCCAGTTCGCCGCTGAAATTTTCGTCATCTGCATAGCAAGCTCACTCGTGGGCGCAGTCGTGGGCTACGCGCTTAGCTGGGCGATCGCGTATCAAATTTTCGGCTCCTTTATCGGCGTGTCGCTTATGGTCTTTCCGCTTAGCATCGTTTTTGGACTTCTTATTTGCATTATCGGCTCGATCTTACCGCTACGCGGAGTGATCAAACTACTGCCTGCGGAGGTGCTTTATGGTAGGAAATAACGGCGCGTTTTTCAGAAGCGCGATCTTTAAAAGTATCATCAACAGCGGCATTCGCAGCTTCGTGATTTTCGTCGCGATAATGCTAGGCAGCGCGGTTTGCGCGGCGTTCGTAAATATCTACGCCGACATCGATAAAAAGGTCGCCAGCGAGCTAAACAGCTACGGCGCAAATTTAATCGTAAGCCCTGCAAATTTAGAAAATTCCCATATGGACGAAGCGGCGCTCGATGCGAAATTTGCTAAAATCTCCGCACTGAAAAGCGCGAATAAATATCTTTTTGGCAGCGCAAATTTAGGCGTCAATTCAGGCATCATCATGGGAGTAAATTTCTCCTCTCTGCGCGATACTATGCCGTTTTTGGATCTTAAAGAGGGCTCGTTTATAGGCGTAGATTTCGACGATAAAAACGCCCTCATCGGGCAGGATCTCGCCAAGCTTTTGGGCGCTAAGCTCGGCGATAGTATCGAGATCACGCCGATCGGCTCAAACGAAACGAGCAAGGTAAAGATAAAAGGCATCGTCTATGACGGGCAGAAAGAGGACGGCATGCTGCTAATCTCGCTGCCGCTGGCGCAAAAAATTTTAAATCAGCCTGCGCAGGTAAATTACGCCGAAGCGATCGTAAGCGGCGATTTTAAGCAGCTTAGCGAAATTTCAAAAAGTCTAAGCGATGCGCAGATGAGCTTCGCGCCGATCGGCAAGGTATCCAAGACCCAAGGCATCATCTTAAATAAAATCAAGCTTTTGATGCTTCTTATCGGCATTACGATCCTTCTGATCACCTCGGTCTGCATCAACACGAGCCTTAGCTCGATCCTGCTTTCGCGGATCAAAGAGTTCGCGCTCATCCGCGCAATCGGCGCGAGCAAACAAAATTTGCTCCATCTGATCCTGAGCGAAATTTTAACCGTCTGCGTCGCAGGCTCGCTAACGGGGGTATTCGTGGGATACCTGCTCGCGATCTTACTCGGGCATCTGATATTTTCAAGCAGCGTGGATTTTAGGCTGATTAGCCTCTTTGCGGCGGTCGCGCTGAGCCTGATTTTTGCGCTCGCGGCAAGCTACTATCCGATCAAAAAGGCGCTGAATCCGAATTTAGCGAATCTATTAAGGGAATGACATGGAAATTTTAAAATTTGAAGGCATCTGCAAATACTTCGGCGAGGTTAAGGCGCTCGACAATATCAGCTTCGACGTTTTAAGCGGCGAGTGGGTCAGCATAATGGGCCCAAGCGGCAGCGGCAAGAGCACGCTCGTAAATATCCTAAGCCTGATGGACACCCCCACCGCGGGCAGATATATCCTAGGCGGAGCCGACGCGAGCGCGCTAAACGACGAGCAAATTTTAGAATTTCGCCGCAAAAAGATCGGCCTCGTGTTTCAGCAGTTTCACTTAATCCCCTATCTAACGGCCGTCGAAAACGTCATGTTAAATCAATACTACCACAGCTGCGTGGATGAGGACAGCGCCAAGGCAGCACTTGAGAAAGTGGGGCTCGGGCACCGCATCACGCACCGCCCTAGCGAGCTTAGCGGTGGCGAGCAGCAGCGCGTCTGCATCGCTCGCGCACTCATCAATGATCCCGACATCATCATCGCCGACGAACCTACGGGCAACCTCGACGAAGCCAATGAGCGCGTAGTTTTGCAGCTCTTTCAGACGCTTCGCAGCGAGGGCAAGACGCTGCTTTTGGTCACGCACAACGAAGAGCTCGGCAAATTTGCCGACAAAGTGGTGCGCCTAAGACACGGCAAGCTCGATCGAATAGAGCTTTTGGATCAAAGCACGATGAAGCACAATCTCGGCTCGCAAGATAAAATTTCAGAT
>CAUUSU010000232.1:0-3255 GCA_963547835.1 uncultured Campylobacter sp. | reverse complement strand
CATCCACAAGACGCTTTAAAAGCTGCGCGCTCGCTTCGTCAAACATCGCCTCTACATCACTAGTGCGCTGCGGACGGCGCGAGAGAGTGCGCAGAATTTCATCCTCGCTAAAGCTCAGCCGTTCGCTTGCGTATTTGGGCGCAGCGATGATATTTACGTTTTGATTTTCGATGAAAGTGGCCAGATAGCGCAGCTGTGCCTCGCTCACTCCCTGCACACGGTATGCGGGCGGGCGATCGATCGTACCCAGATCGATCCGGTGCGGATTGATGCGAGCTAAAGCCGCATTCAGTGCCGCAAAGTCTTCTTGCGTGTCGTTTAGCCCGCGCACGACTAGGATTTCGATATCAAGCTCGCCGCGAAACTCGCGCGCGAAATCTGCGATCGCGCTTACGATATCCTCGGCGCTAATGCCTGCATGCGGGCCGTCTACCTTACGAAAGCTTTTCGCAAGCACGCTATCTAGCGAAAATTTACAGATATCAAGTTTCGCTAGGGCTGCGCTGTTTTCACGGACTAGTGAGCCGTTTGACAAAACGAGCAGCTTCTGCGGCAGGTTCAGCGCTTTTAGCGCATCCACTAGCTCTGCAAAGCGCGGATGCAGCGTGGGCTCGCCGTTTGCCGTGATCGTGATGACGTCAATGCCCGCATGGCTTTGCAGCGCGGTTTTCAGCTCAGCGATAACCGGACCGATCTCACAGGGCTCGCTCATCGCGCTCACCGGCTTGCCCGCGCCCAGCTCGCAATAGACGCAGTTGAAGTTGCACTGCTTGCGCTGCGGGCTCAGATCGATGCCGAGGCTGCGCCCGAACCTACGCGAGGCGACGGGCCCGAAAATATATCTCATTTTTGCTCCATGATTTGATTTGCGAATGACGACGTTTTTGGCGCAAGATTTCGCTTTGAAATTTTACTTTGCGGAATTTTAATTTGCAAAATTTTAATTTGAAATTCCGCGTCGTGAAATTTTACTAAAATTTGCTTTTAAAAAATTTAGCTAGAAAATCCCGCTTTTAAATTTTACGTAGCAAATTTACGCCTTTAAATTTTGCTTCCGCGTGCCGAAATTTAGCGCCGCTTTTATTCGAAATTCCGCTTCCGCGCTCTGCCCCCCGCTATGACGAAATTTTAAACTTAGAGCTTTGAATTTATCCTTAAATTTGGGGGGCTGTGCGAAATTCATAAAAAATTCACCTTATGTGCGGACGAGTGAGTTTTGAAATTCCAAAATCCCTAGAATTTCGCTAAAATTGCGGGCAAATTTTAAAAAAGGCGAAATTTTGACTATTTACGATTTGGAGCGCCTGCGACTGGACGCCAAAAAGCACGTGGAGCAGCTAAAGCTGCTCGTCGTCGTAAGCACGGTGGCGCTGTTTACGGTATTCGGCGTCATCGCGTATTTCGTGCGCAGGCAAGGCGTGCAGAGCTCTAGCGCGACGATGCTTATGCTGCTGGCGATCGCCTCGCTCGCCGTGAGCCTGCGCGAGGTGCACTTAAACGGTTGGCAAAAGGATCTCATCGGCACGGAAAATATCTTAAAGTTCGGCGCGGTCGCGATCTCGTTTTTGATCTTTAAATACTCTGCGGCCTTGCCGCAGGCGTTGATATGTTTGGCTGCGCTTGCGCTTGGGGCGTGGCTAGCGGCGCGGCTTTACGCGCTCGGCGTAAAAAGCATGCAAGAGATTTTCACCGGGCGGTACCGCCAAAGCTACAAGCAGCACTATCTGGCGCCTTTCGTGCGCGAGCTCGGCTACGAATACGTCTCCTACGGCAGCGTGCCGTTTTGGCGCGTGGTGCAGAGCGATCTGTTCGAGTTCATCGAAAATCTGCGCGGCAACGACCGCGTGGGCGGCGCGTGGCAGGGGGTGAGCTTCGAGTTTAGCGATGTGAGTTTTTTCCATCAAAATTTACAGCACGAGCTCGTGGGGGCGTTTTTCGTAGCGGAATTTAACAAACGCATCATCGCGCCCGTTTTCATCTATCCGCGCGAGATACAAAACAAACAGCACGTAGGCCTAAAGCCCGTTGCGATGGACAACGTGGAGTTTGCCGCGCGCTACAAGGTGCTTAGCGACGAGCCGCAAAACGCGATGTACGTGCTAACCCCTGCATTTATGGAGCGATTTTTGGCGGTGGGCGATGCGCTCGGGGCGCAGATCTGGGCGAGCATCAGAGAGCGGCGGATCCATATTTTCGTGCACACTAAGCGGGATAATTTCGAGCCCAGCGTCTATGAAAGCGTGCTGCGCCGCGACCCCGCAAGCGAGATAAAGAGTGAAATTTTAAGCTTTTTGAGTATCGTTAAAATTTTAAAACTGAACGTGAGGATTTGGATTTAATAAAATTTGAGCGGTATTTTTGCTAAAAATTTTAACTCTTAAAAGATAATTCGGCGCGTCTAGGCTTATTAAATTTTGATTTCATACGAGGCTATTTTCTAAACGTTTATCGCTTAGCTGCTTATCAAATTTTTGCTTTACGTCTAAAACCTGCTCTTTACTCCTAGCTTATATAAAAATTTGCGGCTGGATTTTATCTAAATTTTTTCCCGTTTTTAATAGAAAATAGGTTTTTAGCTCCTTGTATTCTTTGTTCGTTAAAATCGAGGCGTCGATAATGAAATGCTTATCGAAGATAATCAAACTGTCGCCGTTTAGCATATCCAGTCCAAGCCCTAGCCCGTTTAACAATCTAAAAATCAGTAGCGGGAGTATGCCGAGCCCAAATGCTATCGGCACTATAAATGGGGCTATCGCATAGCCCTTAAAGTAAAAAACCGCGGACATCAAAACGAAGTAGATCATAACGACGCAAAATCCAAACTTTTTTGTAGCGATCGGTGATTGAAATTCGGAAGGTCCGAAAGTTCGCTTAATGCCAATGATATTTGATAATTCTATCTTAAATAAGATCAAATCTTTCTTCGTAGAAAAATATTCTATGGAGGAATTTTTAAATTTAATATAGCAACTTCCGAGCTCTTTTGGCCGCCTGGTTAGCTCTCCAGGGTGCCTATATGGAGAGAGGTATGAAATAATATCTAAAAGAAATAGAAACGGCAGGTATAGTTTTATCATTTCTATCGCGTTATCTTTGATGATTATCGGATATTTGTCGTAGTCTCTAGACTCGGCCTTTTCTAGCGTAGCGCTGATTTTAAATTTATCCAAATTTAGCTCTTTATAAATAGAATTTCAAAGCGTTTTATATGTTCTCAAATAGGGCGGCGGCGCGCAAGTGCGGCGGATAATCCAC
>CAUUSU010000231.1:0-3272 GCA_963547835.1 uncultured Campylobacter sp. | reverse complement strand
TCTACGCAGCTTCCGGCAAATTTCGGAAGCGATCCGTTTGAGGCGCTGGCGATGCAAGATGAGCTGCAAAGCTCCTACACCGGCGGCACGGTGCTGCATCTGTATATGAAGGAGCGCATCAGCTCGGCTCAGGCGTGTAAGCAGCTCGTAAAAAGCGTAGTGCAAAACTACAAGCTTCCTTATATCACGATCACGCCGATTTTTAGCGTCTGTCATAAGCACGGCTATATCAGCGGCGAGCATGAATACTGCCCAAAATGCGACGAGGAGCTACTCGCGGAATACAAAGCCAAGCAGAGCAAGGGCGCCTAAATAGCGATTTAAATTTTAATCTTAATGAAAGGATGGAGAATGGAATTTCCAAAAGAGTTAGAAGCAAAACGCACAAAATGCGTCGTTTACACAAGAGTAATGGGCTATTTGCGCCCAGTAGAGAGCTTTAATATCGGAAAGAAGGGCGAACACAAAGAGCGCGTCTTTTTTGAAGAGAAAAAAGACAAAAAGCAGATAGCCTAGTCGCCGCTACCGGCCAAATGCAACAAACGCATACGAAGCCGCCGCAAGCCTTAAACCTGCGTAACGCGCAGATTTACGAGATCACGCCGTTTACGATGCTTGATTTTGCCGATCACATCGCCGCGATCGCGTGGTTTTGCGGCTGCAATATGCGCTGCAACTACTGCTACAACCCACAAATCGTTACTTCACGGGGTAAAATTTCAAACGAAGAGTTTCTGCGCTTTTTGGATGCGCGCGCGGGCAAGCTTCAAGGCATCGTATTTAGCGGCGGCGAATGCACCTGTTCGAGCGATTTTATCCCGCTGGCGCACGAAGTTAAGCGGCGCGGCTTTTTGCTCAAAGTAGACACCAACGGCTCGAATCCGCAAAAGATCGAAGAGGCGCTAAGCTTGGGGCTAATCGATTATATCGCGCTTGATTTTAAGGCGCCGCGGCAGGATTTTGAGCTCATTACAAAGTCAAGCTTATACGATAAATTTCTACAAACTCTTAGGTTTTTGCTGCGGCTAAATTTTAAATTTGAGGTGCGCACGACCGTGCATGCCGACTTTTTAAACGAAGCGAAGATCGAGCAGATGGCGCAAATTCTATACAGCGAGAGTTATCGCGGCGTCTATTATCTACAAAACTTTCTGCCCACCGGTGATAATTTCGGTAATTTAGACGCGCCGCTTGCGAGCTTTGATCCGAGCAAAATCCACACAGATCTAAAGATCGAACTTCGAAATTTTGATTAAATTTATGCCGTCGCGCGCGTCTTGCCGCGATGAAATTTTAATCTAGCGCATTTATCTAGCGCGCATTGCCCGGCATATATTGTGCCTCGATAAAATTCCGCCTCGCCGTTTGCCGCAATGGTGCTTACTGCAGGCATTGGCGAAAAGTAAATAGATGGAATCGCACCGCATGCCTTTAAAATTTCATCATAAAATTCCTCCATCATAAAATTTTACCCCAAAGTTTCGCCATAAAATTTCATTTCAAAGCTCCAAGTATGCAGCCGGTATAAAATTTAGCTTTTGCTCGCTCAGTCGCAAAATTCCGCCATGTGCTCCTGCCGAACTGTGTGCGTCTTATAAAATTCCGCGCAAATTTTACGGGTGAAATTTCACGCTTTTAAATTTCACCTGCAAAGCCTTCGATAAGATTTTTTTCGTTACAATACGCCCTAAATTTTTAAAAAGGCAAAAAATGGATAGGAAAAAAATCTACAACCCCTTCTCCGACGAGACGCTTACCGATCGCAAGATCTTCGGCGGCAATCCGCAGGGAATTTTAAATTTTACCAAGGCGAAATATCAATGGGCGCTGAAGCTTTGGGATCTGATGGAGGCCAACACCTGGTTTCCTAAAGAGGTCGATACCACCGACGACGTGCGCGATTACAACTTCAATCTCACAAGCGCTGAGAAGCGGATGTACGATCTCGTGTGGAGCCAGCTGATATCGATGGATAGCTTTCAGACCAACAATCTCGCCGATAATATCAACCCTTATATCACGGCTCCGGAGATCAACGCCGTGCTCGCTCGCCAAGCCTACGAGGAGGCCAACCACAGCAAATCCTACGCCGTCATGGTCGAGGCGATCTGTGAAAACACCGATCTCATTTACGAGATGGAGAAGCACGACGATATGCTCCGCAGGAAAAACGACTACATCTCAAGCGTCTATGAGGAGCTTGCGGGCGAGGTTAGCGACGATAAGCTGCTGCTAGCGATGGTGGCAAATCAAATTTTAGAAGGGATCTACTTCTACAGCGGCTTTACGTCGATCTATGCGCTTGCTCGCGCGGGCAAGATGCTAGGCAGTGCGCAGATGATCCGCTTCATACAGCGCGACGAGATCACGCATCTGCTGCTCTTTCAAAATATGATAAATTCCGTCCGCAAGGAGCGCGCCGATCTGTTTAATAAACGCAACGTGGATAAAATTTACGAGATGTTTGAGACGGCGGGGAACTTAGAGATCGATTGGGGCAAATACATCACGGATAATCAAATCATGGGCTTTACGGACGACATCATCGAAGAATACATCCACTACCTGGTCGATCAACGCCTGCTCGCCATCGGGCTTGAGAAGCGATACGGCGCGAAACACCCGATAAAATGGGTAGATGATTTTTCTAAATTTAATGATCAAAAGAGCAACTTTTTCGAGAGCAAGGTCACGAACTACAGCAAAGGAAGCTTGAGTTTCGATGATTTTTAGCGGATTTTGCGGTTTGAAATTTTGCTCTGCCGCATCGCGGCACGGATACTTTGCAGATACTTGTCCTGCGCGGCACGGACGTGCGATGAGCGTAGAAGGCGTATTGCCTGCAAAATTTTTAAAATTTAGCCGCGCTATGTATCTAAAAAACGCAATTCACGCTCTTTTGGTGCGGAGTGGACTTTCGGGAATTTTTAAAAATTTTAGCGGCTTGGAATTTAGACGGGGCGAAAGCTTTTGCGGCTTTAAATTTAATGTCTGGTCGGGCGGGAGCGCGCTATGGTCTCGCTAGAGCGGCTTCGCTGCGAAAAGATGGCGAACGACATCGCCGAGCAGGTTAGCTTAAATCCTGCGCTTTTTGAGGCGTTTTGTAGCGTCGCTAGAAGCGAGTTTGCCCCGCTGGGCGCGCACGCCTTTAGCCTCAACGCACAGCCCATTTTGGCAAGTCAGTGGATCAGCTCGCCGCTGACGGTCGCGCGCATGACGATGGCGCTAAGCGTCGATCCGAAGGTCGAGAAAATTTTAGAGATCGGCTGCGG
>CAUUSU010000230.1:0-3278 GCA_963547835.1 uncultured Campylobacter sp. | reverse complement strand
ACGAAACTATCGGTGCTGAAAGCTAGCTCGCCGCTAGAGCTCGCAGAATTCAAAGCAGAGTTCGGCTCCACGCGATCAAAACCAGCCCCAGCGTCTAAATTTAAATCGTCAAAATTTAAATTTAGTATCGCGCTGTCGTTGTTGGCGCGTAAAATTTCATTATCAAACGCCGCAAAGATCGTCTCGTTGATGAGCTTATTCATCTCCTCGCCGCCGCCACCGTGGCTTAAAAGTATAGTTTCGTTCAAATTTTTCCTTTTCACTCGGTTTTAAATTTATAAGCCCGTATTTTTGCAGCCAAACAAGCCGTGCCGCTACGGCGCCGCGTAAAATTTTAAAGCAAAATTTAGCGCGACGTTTTGCTTTGGTTAAAATTTTAAAGCATGACTTATTTTTAAAATTTACGCTCTGCGATACCGCGCGCAAAATTTAGCCCGCATTTTTGACGTCGCCGTATTTATAGTACGCCGCGCACGCCCCTTCGCTTGAGACCATGCACGATCCTATCGGGTTTTGCGGCGTGCAGTGCTTGCCGAAAACTTTGCAATCATAGGGGCTTTTTTTGCCGCGCAAAATTTCGCCGCAGATACAGGCCTTGCTCTCGGGCGCGCTCTGTACGCTGCAATCAAACTGCACCCTGGCATCCAGCGCCGCGTACTGCGGGCGCAACTTCATGCCGCTTTTTGGAATTTCGCCGAGCCCTCGCCACGGAAAATCGCAAATTTCAAAATATTTATCTATTAAATTCTGCGCTTTTTGGTTGCCGTCCTCTTTTACGACGCGCTCGTATTCGTTGAAAACCTCGTAGGTGCCGGCGTTTTGCTGCTCGACCAAATTTAGCACGCCCGCCATTATATCAAGCGGCTCAAACCCGCTTACGGCGATCGGTTTTTTGTAGTCGTGCGCGATGCTCTCGTAGACCTTCGCGCCAGTGATCACGCTTACGTGGCTAGGCCCTAAAAACGCGTCTATCTGCACGTCGGCGTCGTCTAAGATCGCTCGCACGGGAGCGGGCACCGTTACGTGGTTGATGTGAAAAAATAGATTTTTTAGCCCCAAGTTTAGCGCTTTATCGATCAGTACGGCGCTCATCGGCGTCGTCGTCTCAAAGCCGATCGCAAAAAATATCACCGTTTTTTGCGGATTTTCCTGCGCGATCTTTATGCAATCAAGCGGGCTGTAAAGCGCTCTGATGTCGTGTCCCTCGCCGCGCAGCTTCTGCAAACTGGTGCGAGAGCCAGGAACTCGAAGCATGTCTGCTAGAGTGCAAAAAATACTCTGCGGCATCGCGGCGAGCTTGATCGCCTCGTCGATGCGACTGCGCGGCATCACGCATACCGGACAGCCCGGGCCGTGGATAAATTTGATATTTTTGCCGACCAGGCTCGGAAGGCCGAATTTCATGATCGAGTGCGTGTGTCCGCCGCAAATCTCCATAATATTTAGCGGCTTTTTGCTTTTAGAAATTATCAGCTTGCTAAGCGCTAAAATCAGCTCCTTATCCCTAAAATCCTTGATTAGATCCATTATTTGCCTTAAATTTTACGGGTTTACAAGCAGCTTTAATTCTCTGTGCCCGCTCGCGGCTCTATGCTTTCATACACGGAGCTCTCTTCCGCCCTCATTTGTTTTGCGATCTGCTCGTAAATTTCGATACTCTCCTTCGCTCGCTGCGTATCGATCTTCTCCATCGCAAAGCCCACGTGGATAAGCACGTACTCCCCGACCGTCGCGGGCTCGGGGAGCAGATCCAAGCTCACGCCGCGGCGCACGCCCAGAGTCTCCACGGTCGCGAAATTATTTTCGTCGATCGAGATGATTTTTGAAGGGATTGAAAGACACATTAACGAAATTCCTTCTTGTATTGTAGAAATTTCAGCCATTTCTCCACGCCCTCGCCGCTTTTACTATCAAGAGCGATGACGTCGGCTTTTGGATTGAGTTTGTGTACCTCGCGCACCACCTCCTCCATATCGAAGTCAAAATGCGGTAGCAGCGCGGTTTTAGTGATTACGACGCAGTCTGCGCGGCGAAATATCACGGGGTATTTTGCGATTTTATCGCTGCCCTCGGGCACGCTTAGAAGCACTACGTTCAGGTGTGCGCCCACGTCAAATGCCGCTGGGCAGACGAGGTTTCCGACGTTTTCTATGAAAACCAGATCCAAATTTTTAGTATCGATATGATGAAGCCCCTCGTGAACCATAAAGGCATCCAGATGGCAGGTCTCGCCGGTGCTGATCTGATGGGCCTGCGCGCCCGCTTTTATGATGCGATTGGCGTCGCGGTTGGTTTCCAGATCGCCCTCAATGACGCCGATTTTAAATTTGCCGCTTTTGATAGTGGCCTCAAGCAGCGTCGTTTTGCCGCTACCGGGGCTCGACATCAAATTTAAGCATAAAATTTTATCCTCGTCAAAATGGGCTCTGTTGTGAGCGGCCTCCTCGTCGTTGGCGCTTAAAATTTTACTCATCACTTCGATCGTCTTGGCATCGCTGATAGCGACATTTGCGTGGATGTGATCGTGCGCGTCGTGCTCGTGATCGACCCCCGCCTCATGCATATGGGCGTGGGAGTGGACGGTGCCGTTCGCGTGGGTGTGGACATGCTCGTGTGTCATATCTGCGTGCGAATGGGCACTCGCTTCGTGAGTGTGGCCGATGGAACAGCCGCAATCTTTACACATTTTTTCTCCTTGGATAATAAATTTTGCGCGTAAAATAGCACGTTTTTGCTTTAAATGGCGTAAATTTGATAAATTTTATATCAAGATACGAAATCTTATGAAATTTAACAGGCTTGGAAATTTATGCGCTTCGGTTTTATCTAAATTTCATGCTTTGTTTGCGAAGGCTCGACGCAAAATTTAAAGCTCGCGCGTAAACATAAAGATGCTGCTTCTAAATTTTATCGCCTGCTCGTAGATTACAAAGCCGCGCGCCGTAAATTTAGGGCTTGCGCGGTTGTGCAGCGGGCTCAAAACAATAAAAAGTCGCCGTAGATAGAAGCGCGAAATTTAGGGCTTGCGAGCGGATTTTATCCGGCGCTCTACAATCTCGCGCGTACTACGGCGTGGCGAACATCAACGCGGCGACCATTTTAATATCGATTTTGTGCTAGCTCGGCTTTGCAAATGCGGCACAAAAGCGGCATCTATAAAATTTAGTCGCGAGCTTCGCCGGTTTCGTGCCTGTGCGTAAATTTAAGCCCGCGGCAAGAGTGCTTTTGATTAAAATTTATAAAATTTCGCGCTCGCCGCGTAAATTTAAACAAACTTT
>CAUUSU010000229.1:0-3305 GCA_963547835.1 uncultured Campylobacter sp. | reverse complement strand
TATGATCGCTGATCTGAGAGCTGATCTCGCGCTTTAAATTTCGCGCTCCAAACTCATCCGAATAGCCACGCGATATAATCAAATCTTTTGCTTCCTTGTTTAGGCTAATTTTTACGTTTTTTAGCTGCGACTCCAGCTCACCGATAGTTTTATCCACGATCTTTTCTAAAATTTCGCCGCTTAAGCGGTTAAAATTTATGATCTTATCGATGCGATTTCGAAACTCGGGCGCAAAAAAGCTCTTGATCGCATTATCGATCTTGTAACTCTCGTCCTTCGTAAATCCGACCTGCGGCGCTTCTTTCGTGCCTAAATTCGACGTCATTATTATGATCGTATTTTTAAAATCGGTCGTAATGCCGTTGTTATCGGTAAGACTTGCGTTATCGAAAATGCCTAAAAAAATATTCGTCATGCTAGGATGAGCTTTTTCTACCTCATCAAATAAAATGACGCTGTAAGGGTGCTTTTTGATGTTATTCGTTAAAATTCCGCCATTTTCAAAGCCCACGTATCCGGGAGGTGCGCCGATGAGCCTAGAGACGCTGTGAGCTTCCATATATTCGCTCATATCATAGCGCTCAAAATGCACTCCAAGCTGCGCGGCTAAGACCTTAGCTAGCTCACTTTTGCCCACACCGCTGCTACCTGCGAACAAAAATACCCCGATCGGAGAGCTTGCACCTCCAAGCCCGGCATAAGAGCGTAGAAGCGCCTTACAAAGACTGCTAACCGCTTCATCTTGACCGAAAATTTCACGCTTGATATTGGCTTCCAGATTTTTTAGTACCTGTTTATTATCGACGCTACTGCTTAAATTTGCGATATTCGCGCTAATCGAAAGCGTATTTACTAAATCGTCCTTACTGATTTCAAGCGGAGCTTCGTGCGGTTTAAACGCAAAGCTCGCGCCCACCTCGTCGATGAGATCAATGGCGCTGTCGGGAAGGAATTTATCGTTTTGATATTTTTTAGCAAGCGTTACGCTATCACGCAAAATTTCGTCGCTAAATTTTACGCCGTGAAATTCCTCATATTTTTTGGCTACGCCTTTTAAAATTTCGACGCTATCGTCAATGCTAGGCTCGCTCACATCGATCTTACAAAACCTGCGGCTAAGCGCTTTATCCTGCGAAAACGAGCGGTATTCGCCGTATGTAGTAGCGCCGATGACCGATAGCTCGCCGCTTGCAAGCGAAGGTTTTAGGATATTTGACATATCAAGTTCGTTGCGATTGCCCGTGCCTGCGCCAACGATCGTGTGAATTTCATCGATAAATAAAATCGCGTTTTGATTAGCGCTAAACTCGTCTATGAGATCCTTTAGTCTCTCCTCAAACTCCCCGCGCAGCGTAGTGCCTGCGATCAGCGCGCCAGCATCAAGGGCGTAAATCACCTTATTTTTTAGCTTTTCTGGCACTTCGCCGCGTACGATTTTTAGCGCGATGCCCTCGATGATCGCGGTTTTACCAACTCCTGCTTCGCCCACTAAGATCGGATTGTTTTTCTTGCGGCGACAGAGGGTTTGCAGCGTCTTTTCGATCTCTTTTTCGCGTCCGATGAGTGGATCGATCTTACCCTCAAGCGCGATTTTATTGAGGTTTGCTGTATAAAGTGAACTAGGCGAGTCCTTTTTAATATCGCGCTCGTTTATGGCGTCCTTTTCGCCCTCAAACGCAGGTTCGAATTCCGTATTCTGCCACTGCCTGCGGCTTTCGTCGTAATTCATCGCATGCGTGATATCGTCAATATCGTATGAGTTTAGCTTAATCGCTGCGGCTTCGTCGCGAGAAACGACCTCGTCGCGGTGATCGAAAGCGGATTTGTACTTTCGCACGATGAGCTCAAAAATCGCAGCATTGATACCGTAGTGATTTAAAATTTTAGTGCAGTCGTTTTCCTTATCATTTAGAATTTTAAGCATAAAATCAAGCTCATTTTTAGGCTCTTTAGCGTTATTTAATTCAGTATAGAACTGCTTAAATTCTATCGTCTGCGCCGGAGCTTTGCCGCTTGATTTAGGCATCATATCCAAAAGCCCGCCCAGATTATCCAAGATATTTAGGTAGTTAATATCCGGAATTTCTTTGGCGATGAGCCCGTGAAAGGGCTTATTGTATTTAAAAATCGCATAAACTACGTGCGAAGTAGTAATGTATTCGTCCTCGCCGTCGTTTGCGACGCTGATTGCTTGTTCAAAATGTTTGTTTAAAAAAAATCCTATCATTGCTTTCCTTTAAATTTAATCCTCTTCAATCTCACATCTAAGAGGGAATCCTGCGGTCTTTGCCGCTTGTAAAACCGCTTGTTGCTTGCACTCGGCTATCTCTTTAGGATACGCGCCGCAAACCGCGCGACCCTGCCTATGAACTTTCATCATTAAATCTACGGCGTCGTTAAAGTTTTTGGCAAAAATCTCCATCAAAATATAAACCACGAAATCCATCGTCGTCACGTCGTCGTTTAGTAAAATCACCTTATACGGGCGAGGCACGAAAGATTTTGTTTTGGCGTTAGTGCGAATCTGCACGCCGGTTTTAGTTGCCATTTTTTATCCTGGCGATATCGCTTTTTATCACATCGGTATCGACCATGCCTAAGTAATACGGCTTGCCCCGCTCATCGCCCTCGTTAATGTCGGTAAGCCTTTGATATTTTCCATCTTTAAGCACTACTTTAAAAGGGATCGAAAGCGCGTGGCGATAACCGATGTCGCTTAAAATTTGACCCACTATGCGCTCGTTTTGTTTTGAATTGGAGATGAAATAATACGCATTAAACTTTTTCGTAAAATTTTCGATCACTTGCGCGTCCGTAATGTCCTCGAAATAAATCAAGCCGACCATTAGAAAATCCGCGGAATTTTTTAGCTGAAAGTCCATCAGATGCGGCGCTTCGATGCGGCACGGCTGACAGTAAGTACCGAAAATATCAAACATTAAAATTTTATCGCTGTCCGCAAGCTTAAAGCCCTTTTCTGTCCGCTCGATCGTTACCTCGCCGCCTACGACGCTTTTAAGCGTAAATCGTTCGCCCGCTTTAAACGGCGTAAAAGCTACCTCCTCGCCACTTTCTCCGCCAATACGCTCGCCATTTTTATCTTGAGCGGAATTTTTTGCCATCTGATTCTCGCTCGCGGCAGGATTCTCGCCAGCAGAGCCCGTTTTTTTCTGCGAATCATCTCCGCAGCCACTTAAGACAAAAATCGCTAAACATGATAGTAAAAATTTCTTCATTGCATTTCCTTCGGGTTTAAATTTAAGCCCGCATTTTAACCAAAGTTTTGTGAATTTAAAATGAATGCT
>CAUUSU010000228.1:0-3309 GCA_963547835.1 uncultured Campylobacter sp. | reverse complement strand
TTTATGGAGTAAATTTTAAAATTTCATGTCGTGGAATTTTAGAATTCTGTAAGCCACAGAATTTCGGCTAAATTTTAAAATTCTGTAGCAATAGAATTTTAAAATTTCGCTCCTTGAGGCTTTGTGTGTAAATTTAAAACTCCGTTAAGCGAAATTTTAATACTAAGGCATTTGCGCGACGCGGGCTAGCTACGTAAATTTAAAGAATTTTATGTAGCTAGCCGCTGGTAGATGCCCGTAGCGCTCCGCACTGATTTAGCGCTGTAGCGGCTAAATAAGCTAGCCTAGATCAAAAACAGCGACAAAACCCACACGCTGATCATGCCCGTAATGCCCATAATTAGCGTAAGCATAGTTTGGGTGCGGTAACCTTGCTGCGGATTCATCTTACTGAAATTCGTAACGACCCAGAAGTAGCTGTCGTTAGCGTGCGAAACGGTCATCGCGCCCGCTGCGATCGCCATTACGACGAGCGCGCCGGACATTTCGGAGGTGAAGCCTAGCACCTGCATCAGCGAGCCGTCCGCGTTAAATGCGCCCATAATCGAAGCGGTGGTGATGATCGCCACGGTGGAGCTTCCTTGCGCGCTTTTTAGGATAGCCGAGATTAAGAATGGGAAGAAAATTCCCGCGGCTTTAATCGCGGTCGCATTGTCCTTGATGTAGGTTACGAAGCCGGCGTCGGTGATTACCTTGCCTAGCACTCCGCCCGCTGCGGTGATGAAGAGGATCGGACCTACGATCTTTAAGGATTCGTTTGTGATCTCGCTAAATTCGCCTAATTTGCCGGTTTGTACGAGCAAAAATACCGCAAAAACTACGCCCAAGGCTAGCGCAATGATAGGATTTCCTAAAAATTGCGAAATTTCGCCCGCAAACCCGCCTACTTTTAGGATCTTGGCGACGGAACCCAGCGCCATAAATAGGATAGGCACCAAAATAGGGGCTAAGCTTAAAAATCCGCCCGGCAATTTGCCGTATTGTTTAAGCAGATCGTCGTAGCTTTTTGCGATAACCTCATTCGCTTCAGCCTCGCTTATATGGACGCTTTTGGCGACTTTTTTAGAAAAAAAGTATGTGGCGATCAGCACCGGCAAGGACACTACCGCGCCCATTGCGATTACGAGCAGTAGATTGCCGCCTAGACCTACGGCGCCTGCTGCGGCGATCGGTCCCGGAGTTGGCGGGATGAATACGTGCGAGGCGTAAAGTCCGCCGGAGAGCGCTACTGCAAGAGCGACCGGATTTTCGCCGATTTTTTTGCTGATCGCTTCTCGAATTGGGTTTAAAACGACGAAGCCGCTGTCGCAAAATACGGGGATACCTACGATCCAGCCCATTATGAGCATCGCAAGCTCGGGGCGCTTCTGCCCGACTACGTTTACGACCATATCGGCGAGTTTGAGCGCCGCGCCGGTCTTTTCGAGCACGGTGCCGATGAGCGCGCCGAAGATTATGACGATACCGATACTCTTAAACGTGCCGCTGAATCCGTCGCCGATAATCGCAGGGATCTTGGCTAGCGGTATGCCCGCGACAATCGCGAGCGCCAGGGAGATAAGCATTAGCGCCAAAAATGGGTGAACGCCTGCTTTGGAGATCAAAAAAATCATCACGACGACCGCTATGGCGAAGCAGATGATTAACGCAACACCGCTCATAAAAGCTCCTTGAATGGATTTAATTTGCCCGCAAGCGGTTTAAACTTAAGCTCCGTTTGCGCCTCAAATTTAATGCGGTAATTTTAGCGAAATTTTAATATAAAGCAAGAAAGGCGGCGTTAAATTCATGAAAATTTATGATTTATGCGGAAATGATGGACTAGCTAGCGAAATTTATCGGTGGAATTTATCGATGCCGCGCGGCGAGAGGCGGTAAAATTTTAAAATTTGCAGCGTTTGCTTTGATACACTGCGTGGCGGCGGAAATTTTATCGCGGATCTGTCGTCGTGGCGCAGCAATGGGGCGGTGCACTTGCGTCTTACGCGCAGGTTTGGCAGCTAAAGGGCGTGAGCGACGCGGACGGCTTTGCGGCGTTTGCTATGGCGAAAGCAGTGAAGATAGAGCGCAATAGCCGCGGCGGCGATAGCGGCGATGAAAGGCGATAGTATCGGCAACGGCGGGATTTTTGATATACAATGGCGATGATAGAATTTTGATCGAAATTTACTCAATTTTAATTGAAAGCAGGCAACATAGGTAGAGCTTCGATCAAAATATCGCGCGTAGCGGCTCTGATAAAAATTGGCGGCAATCTGCGGTAGAATTTTGCGGCTTTTTATATAATTTTTCTGCGAGTCTGCTGTGATCTTTTTTTGGACTTTTCAAAATTCCTAGCGGTCTTTGCGCGGTCTATCTGCGGCGGGATTTCGCGGCTTGGCTAAATTTACAGAGCCATTTTAAATTTAGAAGGTCGTTTAAAATTGTGCAGAGGACAAAGTAGCCGAAACGAGGTATCCGGTTTTAAATTTGCAAAGCCGATTCGCTCTCGCCTCTTTTTTATGTGCTCTTTGCGTGTTTAAATTTTTAATCGGCAGCTCTATCTGATCCGCAAAATTTTAGTTTTTGAAATTTTATAAATTTTCGAGCTTGCGTTTTGGCTGAAATTTTGATCCACGACCTGATCCGCCGCCGCTTTTGCCCAGGCTTCGTCGAAGTTTTGCCCGTTTAAATTTGCGCTACTGGAGTAGAGCCAGTCAAATTGCCTCAAAAACTCCTCATGTGCGCACTCTTTCACGACGCGCACGGCTTTGGCGTTCGGATATAAAAAGGTCGTTTTCCTCGCACGACGCACTAAATTTTTAAATTTAGCGGGCACGCGAGCGAGATTTTTTAGCTCGCTAAGCTTTGCCGTCGTTATGAGGCAGGGTTTGTCCGCAGGACGGTGTTTGAGCGCGTTTATCTCCCGAAAATCCTTACTCAAAAATCCGGCCGTCGTATCGGTCTGCGCCAAATAGATCATCTCTCCTCCAAATTCAGGTTTTTACTATCTTTAGCCAGCAAAAATATGCACGAGATAATGAGCGTAAAGCCCGCAAAATCAAGAAACACGAACTCCGTCCCCAGCCAAAAATAGGCAAACGCCGTAGCGCTCACCGGCTCGATGCACGCTATCATGCTCGCCCTGCTAGCGCCTATCATCTTTAGCCCCGTCATATAAAAACTAAACGCGCATATCGTGCCCAAAATCACAACTGCCGCAAGCGCCGCAAAGCCGTCCGCGTCGCTCACGCCGTCTAGCCGCCAAACCCGCGTGTAAAGCGCGAGCACGCCGCCGCCGATGACCATGCCCCAGCCTAAATTTAGCGC
>CAUUSU010000227.1:0-3311 GCA_963547835.1 uncultured Campylobacter sp. | reverse complement strand
CCGTCGTCGGTGACGTAGGCAAAGCGGTGCAGCTTGCCGTCCTTTACGATGTTTGCATCGATTATGAATTCCGCGCCTTGCGGCTCTATAATCTTAGGCTCGTCGATCGTAGGCGGTTTTGAAGCGACCAAGATATAATAAAGCCCCAAAAAGCTAATTAAAACCCCAAGCGACAAGATCAGGCTAAAATCTCTAAAAATGGCGAATCTGCCCGCCTTAACCTCCCTAAATTTTATAATGTCCGCTTCGCGAGGCAGACGCCTTGGCGCACGAAATGCCGTAAGTAGCGCAATTAGCGCGGCTATAAGGCAAAGAGCTAACGTCAGATAGGAGTTGTTGTAGTGGATGATTTTAGCGATGACGCTTAGAAACTCGGACGAGCCGATCGCGTTTGAAAGCCCTTCAAAACCCTTCGCAGCTAGCGCTTTGGGCGCGTCTACCTGGCGCAGATCAAGACCCAAAAAGCCGATTTTAGCGATAAAGGCAAACGCCCACGCGATGATGAATGACGCCAGCTTTGCACCTCTACTCGTACGCGCTAGAGCTGAGCGATAAATAAAATAGAATAAAATGAGCGCTAGCGCACCTAAAACCGCCATAAAGAGGTTGGTTAGGCTGAAGCTATCCAGCAGCTCGCCGGAGAAAATTTTAAAATTCATCCCTATGAAGCGGTATTCAAATCCATACGCGCAGCCAAGAGCAAAAATAACTGCAGCGGTAAGATAGAATCGCTTAAGCCTAAACGCAAACAGTAGCGCGAGCAGCGTTAAAAGTGCGAGCGCATCAAATACGATCTTGCCTGTATCGGCGTTTGCCGAGCGCGCAAATGCGCTAAAGCACAGCGCCCCAAACGCCACCCCTAAAAGCGCGGGCAAAAACGATGCGCTGATAAAGCGCCTGCCGCCCATATACGCGCTTAAAAACGCGAGCGGAAACAGAGCCAAGCTTATGTGATAAAAAAATATACTCATCAAAAATCCTCATCGAGCCTAATGCGCATAAATCGCCTATAATTGTTTAAATTTTTAAAATTTTAAAACCTACATCGTTTTGTAAATTTTAAAATTTTAAATTCGCTTGCAAAAAATTTGCAGTGGCAAGAGCCGCCCGCAAAGAGAAATTCGACTCGCTATTGCTTCAGTTTTGTCTCGCTCTTGCGGCGCGTTAAATTTAAAATTTTAAAATTCCAAGCCTCTTGAAATTTTAAAATTTCGCCGCAGTTAAAACATTTGTAAGCTTAAACGCGTCGAAGCAAAACGATGCGCTTTGGCTGCGGCGTAGCGGCTAAATTTAAATGGGCTAAATTTGACCGCCTTAAATTTAAAGAGCGCGGTTAGAATCCAACACCCTTAAGCTCCGCCGAAACCGACTCGGCGGAGCTTGCTATGATTTACTCTTTAGGAGCGCCAGTGTATTGGAAGGTGTATTTAACCGAGAACGGCTCCCACCATTTGCCTACGCCTGTCGCTTTGTCCGCGTGGCGGCCGAATCCGTTGACGCTTGGATTTTCGATGTTGTAGGTTAGCTCGTAGTTACCTACGCCGTTTACCATTTTGATATTGGCGCCGTAGTGAGGGCCGTCGCTAGCTACCATCGGCATGAAATTTCCCTTTTGGATCTTGCCGGTGTCTAGGTTTTTAAGCACATAAGCGATCTTTAGATAAGGGATCCACTCGCCCTCGCCAAATCCGTTTGCGTTGCCCTTAATAGCGTGGATATCGGCCTCAAGGTGGATATCAGCCTTGCTAGGGGCTAGATCGATGCCCTTTGGCTCCATATCGATAGGCTGAAGATACACAGCAGCGATCTCCATTCCATTTTGCTCAATCGGCTCGCCGATCGGATGCTCTCCCGCCATTGCTATAACAGAGGCTAGGCTTAGCGCCAACATACCTGAAAAAATCTTTTTCATCTTTTCTCTCCTTATTAAGATTTGTTTTTTTGCTTATTTTTTAAGATCAAAATTCCTACGATCAAAAGTACGATCATCACCGCTTGCGGCACGAGGCTCTGGACGTAAGGATAAAATCCTATCCACGTAATAGTTGGAAGCCCGTCTATTACCGTAGGCACGAATACCTTGCCCTCGACTAGCTCCATCACGCCCTTGCCCACGAATACGACGGACATATAATATATGATGACCGATGTAGCGATGAAAAATGGCTTGATAGCGATTTTAAGCGAGAATTTTTTGATGACGATATAAACTATGATAAGAGCCGCTAGACCCGCTACAAAACCTGCTGCTACCATGCTAGTAGCTGCTGGACTTTTAGCATCGAAAAGTAGTGCCAGATAAAATAGCACCGTCTCTGCGCCCTCGCGATAAACCGCCAAAAATACCGTCCACCAAAGCATCTTGCTATCGCCAGAGCTTAGGCTGCTTGAAATTTGACCTTGGATATAGGCGCTCCACTTTTTGGAGCTTGCATTTGAAAGAAGCCAAAAGCCCACATAAAATAGCAGAACTACGGCGATTAACATCACCGCGCCCTCCATCACTTCGCGCGTTTGTCCTGCATTTTCGCTACCGAAGATATAATTTAGCCCGTAAGCCGTAGCGATACTTAGCACAACCGCAACGCCAAGAGCGCTGTAAACGATATTTAGGTGCTTTGAATTGCCGGATTTTATAAGTAGAGCGATGACTGCGGCTACGATGATGAGCGCTTCAAATCCTTCGCGCAAGATGATGATAAACGCGTATAAAAATAGATCCCAGTTGCTTGATTTCTTCGTTAGCTCTAGGCTTTGGGTAAGCTGATCAAATAGCTTATTTTGCGCCGCTACAATCTGCTCTTTGGAAGCGCCCGCGCGCATAAGAGCTGAAATTTTATTAAAGCTTGCTTCGGTGTCTAGCTTAAGCTGAGTATTTTTAGCACCGACGATATTCTCCATACCGCTCTCTTCGTATTCGTCGAAGTAAATATTGCCGCTTTCGTCGATCGCGTCATCAACCTTGCCGCTCTCGTAAAGCTGCAAAACCTTAGCCATCTTATCCTTGATATTTTGCACAATCGGCGTAAAATCCTTGCTCTCATCCTCACTAGTATCACTTTGAGCTAACGCAGTCTGCGGCGCTATGGAGTAGCTTTCTTGCGGCAAATCATTTACAGCTTTTAATGCTAGATTATCTAAAGCGTTTATCGCTTCGTCAAATTTTGATTTGTCCGTATCCGCATCCTCGCGCAATAGATTTCCGATGATCTGCTGGATTGATTGATCGGTCTGAGACGAGACATATTTTCGTACCGCCTCTTCTAGGCGTTCGTTGCGGTAGATATCAAATTTAGCGCGATTTAGCGCAG
>CAUUSU010000226.1:0-3322 GCA_963547835.1 uncultured Campylobacter sp. | reverse complement strand
TCCTAACGAGCAATATCGGCTCGGCTAAGATTATGGAGCTTGACGCCAAAAATGCAGACAAGCCGCGCGAGATCGCGCTTGCCGAGCGCGAGGAGGCGGTAAAGAGCGAGCTGAAGAATTATTTCAAGCCCGAATTTATCAACCGTCTGGACGACATCGTGATCTTCAACGCCCTAAGCGAGGACGATCTTATAAAAATCGTGGGCATTATGTTTAAGAGTCTGCAAAAAACGCTCGCAAATCGCGGCATTAACGCGAGCCTAAGCGAAAATGCCAAAAAGCTCATCGCCTCGGCGGGCTTTGATATCGAATACGGCGCAAGACCGCTACGAAGGGCGCTCTACGATCTGGTGGAGGATAAGATCGCCGATATGATCCTAAGCGACGAGATCAAAACCGGCGATCGGATCGAAATCGGCGCGCACGAAGGTGAAATCGAGATAAAGAGAGTGAAGTAAAATTCGGCGGAATTTATCTTGCAGGGTAAATTCCGCGCTTCGGTGGAGTAAATTTGGTAAAGTAAATCTAATACTTTATTAATTAATATAAATTGAGCGGATAATCTATCCCCTTGGGAATTGAAACATCTCTTGCCAAACGACGAAAATTCTTATCCATTCCAGTAGAATTCCATCCCGTTGGGAATTGAAACATCTTGTTCCATTCGCTTTCGGTTTCCGCTTTCTGGTAGAATTCCATCCCGTTGGGAATTGAAACGAGAGATAGGTCAAGGATTGTATCTACAAGAGTTTGGTAGAATTCCATCCCGTTGGAAATTGAAACACTTTCGCTAGCCTACAAGCCAAAGAAAGCGTAGAAAATAGAATTCCATCCCGTTGGGAATTGAAACCCTGACCGCTACTCCGAAGCATGCCGCACATGCGGTAGAATTCCATCCCGTTGGGAATTGAAACTCGTTTTGCAGCGAGGGTAGCAGCGCGCCGCTTTTGTAGAATTTCATCCAGTTGGGAATTGAAACGGGCTATCGTGCCAGGCTATTTGATACTGTCCTTGGTAGAATTCCATCCCGTTGGGAATTAAAACTTCTGCCACTGCATTTATAGCGTCCTGCAGGAATGTAGAATAATTCTATCCTTTGGGAATTGAAACGCCTAAATGGGCTTATTGCACGATTTGCGTAGGCGGCAGAATTCATCTTGTTGAAATCAAAACGGATTTACGCGACACGCCTTTTGCAGCAGGAATGGGTAGAATTCTCATCTCGCTATAAAATTTAAAAAGATTAGTTGTGGCTGAGATAAGATACAGCATGGGGCACTTATGCGAAATTCATTCGGTTTCAATTCACCTACTAAATATGTTAAATTTATGGGTTACGAATGAAATTTTGGAGTTACTCACAAATTAAAATTTTAACGAACTGTATATTTGCCGCAATATAAATAAATTTAAATGCAACTCATTTAATAGCAATTCAAAATATTTATAAAAATACACGCTATGAATCTTAAAAGCTAGGTTAAAGAAGGAATTCTGCATTAATTTTAATTAAATTTACACTACAAATTTAAGATCATGTACCAAAGTTAGAATTTAAAATTAAATTAGATGATACCAAAGAGGCAGAAAGATAGAAAAATTTTTATAAAGCAGAATTCGGTAGCATCCTCTGAAACTGCAAAACAAAGAATATCGGCGTACTCGTCATAAAAAGGAAAAATCATCTAAATTTAATGGATACTACCGCTATCGCCACATAAAGCATAATAAATGCCTCCGCCAATTATTCTTTAAAATTTTTAAAAAATTTCTTCAAAAGCGCCTTATAAAAAATCGCGAATTTCGATTCTTTTTTCTCATAAATCACGCGAAAGACGCCCTGCAGATCCAGCTTTTCTTGCAAAGTAATGTTTTGCACTCTACTCTCCTATAAGTTTTTTTATCTTATGCAGCACAAACGCAGCGTCGTCGCTATCGAGCTCGCACAACATCTGGCATATCGCGGTCGCGGCTTGCGGCTTGGTCGTGCCCAAGCGCCAGTCCTGATACGTCCGCATCGACACGCCTAACCTCTGCGCCATCGCGGCGTGCGAGATCTTTTTGCCGTTGTTTTTGGCTTCGACGGCATTGTGCAAAATGTTGAATATATCGCTCGTTTCTAACATATGAAAATTATACAAATTTATTCGTTAATTATACATAAAATCGTATAAAATGAATAAAAATCGTGTCATTCATAAGTAAAAATAGCAAAACACTTCGTTTATCCGTGTGAATTATACAGAATACTGCATAAAATAAACATAAAATTTTATAAAATTTTGCATATTATGCCGTAAAGATGAACCGGCTCGCGCAAATAGGTGTCTTATCAGGCGGCACATTAAATTTTTATACCGGGATAGATGAAATTTTAATATCGAAGCTTTTGGGATTTGATTTTTTGATAGGTTCTGGCAGCAATTACAAACAAGATGTAATTTTACCCTATGCCGAGCCATATCTGCCAGTACAAAGAGCGTTTCAATTCCTAATGGAATAGAATTCTACGGAAAGGCGGTGAATACAGGATATGTGAGTTTCGCGTTTCAATTCCCGTTGGGAATTGAAACGAAGCAGAGGCCGCAGGAACAGCAGAAGCCGCGAGTAGAATTCCATCCCGTTGGGAATTGAAACCTACTGATGAGGATGATGCCTATTGGATAAATTTCTGTAGAATTCCATCCCGTTGGGAATTGAAACGCGCAAAAATAGAAAAGAATTATTTGAAATTCTAGGTAGAATTCCATCCCGTTGGGAATTGAAACAGATATCAGGCGAGCTGGATTTCAAAACTAAAGATAGTAGAATTCCATCCCGTTGGGAATTGAAACCAAAAATGCCTTTTTTAGGACATAGTCCCCTAAAGTAGAATTCCATCCCGTTGGGAATTAAAACTCTATTGTTTCCATTTGTTTTCTTATTTCTTTGTGTAGAATTCCATCCCGTTGGGAATTGAAACGCCATGAACCGTAATAAGAAGCTGCAAACCACCAAGGTAGAATTCCATCCCGTTGGGAATTGAAACCTGCTGGATACCGACCCGCAAAAGTCGATCGCCACGTAGAATTCCATCCCGTTGGAAATTGAAATGCTGTATTTGAGATTTCATATTTTTCTCTCCTATAGGAGCATTTAATAGGATTTACCGAGCCTAATTCTGCCTGATAAAATTTTTACCGAATAAAATTCTAGGCTTGAAATTTTAAAATTTATTGAGTGGAATTCCGCATTTCAGAGCTTAGAATTTCAAATTTAAGAAACAGTGGCTTTGAGCTGCAGGATTCAAAAGCGCAAGGATTTTAGATCATAAAATTTTGAA
>CAUUSU010000225.1:0-3326 GCA_963547835.1 uncultured Campylobacter sp. | reverse complement strand
CCGCGCCGTAAGCATCGACGTAGGTTTTGGTGATATGGCGGATCATCTTGCGCTCGGCTGGCTCGGCATAGGGTTTCGGATCAAAATAAAACGCTAAAAGCGATGGCTTGTCCGCTTTAAATTCCGCCGCGAAATAGGAATTTTCGCCCTTTTTCTGCTCTTTTAGGCTACCTAGGAGCGATTTTTTCTCACCATCAATAAAAACGCCGAATTCTGCGGGCTTTTGTAGATTCATAGACTCCTGCAAAAACGGATGGGAGAACTCCAAATTTAGCTTTAAAGTAGCGTCTTTTTGATCCTCTACGACATTTTTATCCGTTGTAAGAACGCCGAAATGTGCGAACGCAAGGCTCGCTGCGAAAATTCCTAAAAAAGCAAATTTTGCCTTCATGTAATACCTTTCATAATAAAATATTACGGAATTGTATCACTTTTTTTCATCCGTATTGCTTAAATGTGGGTTTATTTTGAGTATTTAAAGCAAACTTTAGTTAAAATGTCGCAATTTAAATTACCAAAAAGAGGTAGAAAATGATAAATCTAAAACTTATCGAGACGAATTTCGACGAATTTAATAAAAAACTTATCGCCAAAAAAGTCCCGCCGCAAACCCTGCAAACGCTACTAGATGTCTACAACGAGCTAAAATCCAAAAAGACGGAGTTAGAGAACCTTCAAGCCGTGCAAAATGCAAAGAGTAAGGAGCTCGGCCTCGCCGCACGCGAGGGCAAGGACGTAGGCGCGCTAAAATCGCAGCTTGAGGAAAACAAGCAAAAGATCCAAAGCCTAAGCGAGCTCGTAAATGAGCGCGAGCAAAACTTAGAGGCGATCGCCGCGTGCGTGCCGAATATTATCGACGACGACGTGCCGATCGGTGCGGACGAGAACGAAAACGTCTGTATCAAAAAGGTGCTGCATCCGCGCACGTTCGACTTCGTGCCCAAGCAGCACTTCGATCTCGGCGAGGCGCTGGGATGGCTTGATTTCGAGCGTGGCGTCAAACTCAGCGGCAGCCGCTTTACCGCGATCCGAGGTCTTGGCGCGAAACTGAATATGGCTCTCATCAATTACATGATCGAATTTAACAACTCGCGCGGTTTCGAGCTCGTAAATATGCCGTTTTTGGTGCGCGATCAGATCCTCTACGGCACGGGTCAGCTGCCTAAATTTAAAGATGACCTCTACTGCGTTGACGACGAGGAGCAAAACCTCTACCTCATCCCTACGAGCGAGGTTACGGCGACGAATCTCTTTAACGATGAAATTTTACGCAGCGAGGAGCTGCCGATCAAGCTCACCAGCTACAGCCACTGCTTTCGCAAAGAAGCGGGCTCGGCGGGGCGCGATACGCGCGGCATGATCCGCCAGCATCAGTTCGAAAAGGTTGAGCTCGTCGCCATCACGCGCCCAGAGGATAGCGCAAAGATGCTTGAGGAGATGATTTCATGCGCGAGCGATCTGCTAGCTAGCCTTGGCCTTCCGCACAGACACATGCTGCTTTGCAGCGGCGATCTGGGCTTTAGCGCCGCAAAGACCGTGGATTTGGAGGTTTGGCTGCCGGGGCAGAACCAATACAGAGAGATCAGCTCGATCAGCAACTGTCGCGATTTTCAGGCGCGCAGAGCCAAGATCCGCTTCAAAGACGGCAAGAAAAACAGCCTCGTTCACACGCTAAACGGCTCCTCGCTCGCGGTCGGCCGCACGTTGATCGCGGTAATGGAAAACTACCAGCGCAAGGACGGCAGCATCGAAATTCCGCGCGTTTTAGAAAAATATATGTAGGCGACCCGTGCGAAAGCCTTACAAAAACCCAAATTCTAACGCCTACTTCGCAGCCGCTGGATTTTGCGGCGCAAAATTTAGAAAGTGCGGCGTTAAATTTTTCGTGCTGCAAAACACAGGATTTTTTGCAACAAAATTTGGTAGCACGAAATTTTGCGGCGCAGAGCCCGGGGCACACGATACCAAGCTTCGCGGTTTTAAATTTTGCAATGAAACGCTTCGTCATACGCGACAAATTCGGCAATCACGACACTCGCATTTTAAATTTCACGACGAGAAATTTAATGGCGCGAAATTTGCGACCTGCGGAACAAGATTTTTAGGGGCGAACTTTCGCGGCGTGGAATTCTGCAAATCAAAATTTATGGCACGCGACGTCAAATTTTACAAAGCAGAATTGCGCGAGACGGGTTTTTTAACTCACACTGCGAAATTTTATGCAGCTAAATTTCACGGCGCGAAATTTCAGGAGATGAAGTTCCAGGCGCCAAATTTAGAGCTTAAAATGAAATTTAACGCAGCGAAATTCGGCGGGGTAAAATTCCGTGGTAGCGCGCTTTTAAAATTTGCCGCCGTAAAAGGGCTGCGACGCAGTCCTAGCCTTTGCGCTGCTGCGCCCTTTAAATTTATCGCGCTGCAAAACGCAGGATTTTTTGCAACAAAATTTGGCGAAGCGGAATTTTGCGGCGTAAAATTTCATAAAGCAAGATTACGCCGCGCAAAATTTTATGCCGCGGAATTTACGGCGAAGGGCGAAAAATTTTGCAGCATGAAACGGCGCGGAGCGGGCGCGTGAAGATCGCGCTTTTCGGCGGCAGTTTCGATCCGCCGCATGCAGGACACGACGCCGCGGTGAAGGCGATCTTATCCAGCCTGAAGCCCGATTTGCTGATCATAATGCCGTCGTTTCTAAACCCGTTTAAAAAGAGCTTTTCGGCGTCGCCGCAGCTGCGACTAAAATGGTGTCGCGCGCTGTGGAGCGGCACCCCGCATGTGGAGGTGAGCGATTATGAAATTTCGCAAAACGTGCCGGTACCCACGATACAAAGCGTGAAATTTCTGCTCGAAAAATATGGCGCGAACGGCAAAATCGCGGCGGAGACGGCAGCCGCGGCGAGTGAAACCCAAAGCGCGGATAAAATTTCAAGCGCTGCTTCAAGCAGAGCGTCCGGCGCCGTCATGAGAGAAATTTCAAACTCCGTCGGGGATAAAATTTCGAGCGCGAGCAAAATTCTGAATGCTGGGCGGAACGAAATTTCAGATGCAGGCAGAATTTCAAGCGCCGTCACAGGCAAAATTTCAAATGCCGTTGCGAGCAAAATTCCAGGCGCAGGTAAAATTATAAGCGGCGACGTAAACGGTTCAAATTACGCGGATTACGCAAGCGATGCGAGCGGCGCAGACACCGCACCAAAGCTCTACATCGTCGTAGGCGCCGACAACCTATCGGAGCTTCACAAATGGCGCGACTTTAGCGAGCTGCAAAGACTAGCGGAGTTTGTCGTGCTTACGAGGCCCGGCTACGAGATCCCGCGGCAGTGGGC
>CAUUSU010000224.1:0-3329 GCA_963547835.1 uncultured Campylobacter sp. | reverse complement strand
GTTCTGCTTGCCGCGGTGCTTCTTAAGATGGGCACCTACGGCTTCGTGCGATTTTCGCTGCCGCTATTTCCCGACGCGAGCGTGCATTTTAGCGGGATGATGTGCGCCGTGGCAATTGTTATGATCATCTACGCGAGCTTTATCGCCTTTGCACAGAAGGACATCAAACAGGTAATCGCGTATAGCTCGATCGCGCATATGGGCGTCATAATGCTAGGAATTTTTTCAATGAGCCGCGAAGGAATTAGCGGCGCGGTATTTTTGATGATCAGCCACGGCATCGTAAGCGGCGGGCTTTTTATGCTCGTGGGCTTTTTGTACGACCGCAGGCACACGAAGCTTTTCAGCGAGTTCGGCGGGCTTGCGCGGGCGATGCCGCTTTATGCGTTTTGTTTTTGCGTCGTGCTACTAGGCTCGATAGGTCTTCCGCTTACGATCGGCTTCGTGGGAGAATTCCTAAGCCTTGCGGGGATTTTTAAAATAAGCTTTAACTACGCGCTCTTGGGCGGACTCGGCATCATAATGGGCGCGATCTATTCGATGAATCTTTATAAAAAGACCTTCTTCGGCGCTCTCGTGCATGAGGAAAATAAAAAGCTAAGCGATCTAAACAGAACCGAGCTTTGCTCTATTATCCCGATCTGCGTGCTGGTGGTAGCGCTTGGCGTCGCGCCAAATTTGATGCTAAAGAGTATCGAGCCTAGCGTGACGCAAAGCCTTGAGCTGATGTTTAATAAAGCCTCTCAAACCGCGACTCGCGCCTATATGGAAAAAGCAAATTTTAAGGTAAGAAGCGATGCAAAATAATCTTTTAAATTTAGCCTCGATCGCGCCTATGGCGATACTCGGAGGATTTGCCCTGCTGATGCTCGCGGTTTCGCTTTTTGCGCGCACGCTATCGTATAAATTTTACGCCGTCATCACGATACTGGCGCTAGCTCTGGGCTTCGGGCTTGTTTTCGGATACAACAGCGGCATACGCGGGCTTTTCGACGTGATGCTAGTGGACGGAATCGCGACGCTATCGATGCTTATCATGCTCGCAGGCTCGATATTTTTCATCTTTCTGTCTTTGGGCGCAAGAAGCGCGCACGAGTACCACACGGCGGAGTTTTTCGTGCTGTTTTTATTCGTGCTCGTGGGTTATGAGTTTATGGTCGCGAGCGAAAGCTTAATGATGATCCTTGTTGGGCTTGAGACGGGCTCGCTGGCGCTTTATACGCTAATCGCGCTTCACAACCGCGCCAGATCGGTCGAAGCGGCGCTAAAATACTTCATAATGGGCGCGCTGGGATCGGGCTTTTTCGCATTCGGCGCGGCGATGTTTTTTCTATCGACCGGCTCTATGGAAATTTCAAACATCGCGCAGATCGCCAAGAGTTCAAATTTACAAACCAACGTCCTGCTTTTCGCCGCCTGCTCATTTATGATCGTCTCGATAGGATTTAAGCTCTCGCTGATCCCGTTTCACACCTGGACGCCCGACGTTTACGAGGGTGCGAGCTCGGCTATGGCGGGCTTTTTGTCCGTCGTGCCCAAGATCGCGGGCTTTGTCGTGGCGATCAGGCTGTTTGAAGCGCTGCAAAGCATCGGCGTGCAGTGGCTAAACATCGTGCTCTACGCCGTAGTGGTGGCTACGATGAGCTTAGCGAACCTCATGGCGCTGGTGCAGCGCGACGTCAAGCGGATGCTCGCTTTCAGCTCCGTTTCGCACGCAGGCTTCGTGCTCTGCGCGATCGTGATCGGCTCGACGCAGGCAAACGCCGCACTTTTCACCTACTGGATCCTATATGCTGTGGCGAACCTCGGGGCGTTTGCCTTCATCTGGTGCGTACGGCAAAGACGCGCGCGCTCGTTAAATTTAAAATTTAAAACCCAAAGTCCCGCTTTAAATTTAAATGCAAACGGCGAGAGCTCTATCTCAAATGCAAAGCCGCCTTTTTCGCAAAATCACGAGCCAGACTCCGCCGGCGAGTTAAATTTAGATGCGAACGGACAAATTTCAGCCTGCGCCGAGCAAAATTTTAAAATGGCCGAGCAAAATTCCAAAGCAAGCGGGTCAAATTTGAAAGCGATCGAACCGGGCGCGGAAGCGAGCCTTTTCGGCACTGAAACTTGCGAGCCCAGCGCCGAAATTTGCGAGCAAAGCTCTAAATTTACAGCTCACTTTGAGCATCCGTTTGAGAAATTTGACGGGCTGATCCGCACCCATCCGCTCTTTGCGCTATGCGCGGCGATCTTTATGCTCTCGCTTGCGGGCATTCCGCCGTTTAGCGTGTTTTGGGGCAAGATGTATCTGCTAAGCGCGGCGGTCAATTCGGGCTACTTCGCCCTCGCCGTCATCATGGTGGTAAATAGCGCGCTCGCGCTGTATTACTACCTGCGTCTCATCGTGCGTATGTTTTTGCATGAACCGCGAGAGGACGCGGAGCTTGACGGCTCGCTGGGAACGGTCTCGGTGCAGATAGAATTTGCCGTCGTGCTAGCTAGCGTGGCATGCGTGCTGGCGCCGTTTTTAGTAAAATTCCTAACCGGTGCGGTAAATAATCTCGTCTTTTTAAGCGGGTATTGAGCTAAAATTTTAAGCGCGAATTGAACCCATCGCGCTTTGCTGGCAAGGAGAGATATGTTTTTGGGCGAGCTAAGTGCTGACGGCTACGGTTTTGCGCTGCCTGATGTGCGAGATTTGAGTGAGTTTTTAAAGGAGCGAAAATGCAGAGCAAAAAAGCTTCTGAGCTACTGGGACGCGCACAAGCAGCTGTTTTATGACGCCGTAAAGGGTGCTAAAGCTTTACCCTTCTACCCGCTTACGGTGCGCAGCTATGAGATCTTCGTTTGCACAGACGGGGATTTTGCGCCGCCTGCGGGCTACGAAGTAGCTTTCAAGCGCGATAGGCTGTATTTCGCCCCGCAAAGCGACTCCGTGATCCTGGCGAGCTTCGATACTTTGCAGTATCGCGCTGGTACGCTAAAAAGCGGCGAACTCGAGCTAGGCTATGAGTGTCAAAGCGGCGCTGCGGGCAAGATGCGAAAATTTAATTCCACGCTCAAGCTTGGCTTGCAAAGCGGCACTTACGAGCTTTGCATCGTTGGGCTAAAAAACAGCTCGCAGCACTTCGAGAAATACGGCTACGCCTTTATTTTCAAGCGCAACGCAAGCGCGGAAAATCAAAATTTCAGTAGGCTTGATAACGATAAATTTAGCTTTGATATTTGCGAAGGCGATTAAATTTGACCGAAATTCTGCGTCACGCAAGGCCTCGGCGCGACCCGCAAAATTTTAAAGATGCGACCGGTGCGGTAAAATTTAAATCTAAATTTTACTTCCT
>CAUUSU010000223.1:0-3333 GCA_963547835.1 uncultured Campylobacter sp. | reverse complement strand
ACGAAAGCCAAAAGCTCCGGATAGATCGAAATTACGGAGCGTAAATTTTTATCCGCCGCGCCTTGAAATTTGCCCGTACCGTTGTACTTATCATAGACGACATCGCTTTGAACGAAGCCGAAATTTAGCTCTTTTTTAAGCACGTTATTGACGTTATATGTCGAGCCGCCCGTCGATTGCACGGAGCATTTCATATTTTTATCCATATTTACCAAGCGGCAAATCGCGCCACCTACCGGATAATAGGTGCCGGTCATACCGCCGGTGCCGATATTGATAAACTCCTTAGCGCCTGAAACGCTAGCTAGTAAGGCCAAACCGACCAAAGCAACAGAAATTTTTTTCATCTTTGCTCCTTTTTGAGTTAAAAGTTTGAAAGTATTGCTAAATTTCTATAAAATTCTAATAAAAATAGATCGAATTTCGCGCAAATTTACGATTTTACACATCGTGGTGCAGGTGATTTAATATCAAAGTAGGGTGGCGATCTACTCTCATATGCAGAATTTTACCGCGATAAAATTCTAAGCTTGAAATCCAAACGCCCGTGGATAAAATTTAACGCTATAAATTTCAAGTCTTAATAACTCACACCGCTAAGATACAGCCCGTTCGGCGGAAAGGGGATTCTGCTAAGTGCCCGCGAGAAGCTGATCTTGCGTCCGCTCTGCACGGATTTTAGGGCGTTTGCGACCATCAGCCGCACCTGCGCTCGCAAAAATCCGTTGGCTTTAAAATTTATCAAGGTCAAATTTCTAAAAGAGTAGGCGCGCGCGACGTAGAGCTCGCGCACAGGGCTTTTTATGTCGCTGCCGCTTTTCATAAACTCGCTAAAATCGTGCTCGCCGACGAAATTTGCAAGCGCAGCATTGAGCGCGGCAATATCCACGCGCGGATAAAACACGCAAAAATCGCTAAGAAAGGGGCTTGGACGTCCATGGTTTAAAACGTAGCGATAGCAGCGCGTCACGGCGTCGTAACGCGGATGAAAGTCGCGCGGCACCGGGCTGATGTGACGTACAAAAATATAGGGTGCGCAGTGGCGGTTTATGAGCTCTTTTAGGCGCGGCAGCTCCCAGTGCACGGTGCATTCGACGCAGCTTACCTGGCGCAGCGCGTGCACCCCTTTATCGGTGCGCGAGCTGCTTATCAGCGGCGCAAAGATCCCCACTCGCCCCAAAGCCGCGCGCAGCACGTCCTCGACGCCGCGCCCGTGAGGCTGAGACTGTGAGCCGCTAAATTTCGAGCCGTCGTAGGAATAGACGAGCTTGAGCTTTACGCGATCGGAGTTTGCGCTCGCGGCATATGTGCACGCATCTGCGGGGGTATTTGGCGCGGTGCTTATTTTGCCTATGTGCGCAAGCTCGCTCGCTGCGAAGTCGCTTGCGGATGCGCTTTTGATAATATTTTTAAGTTCGGACGCGCTTGTTGGCGTGTTTGCGGGGGCGTCCGCTTCGCAGGCGGCGTTTGCCTTGCGGGAGTCTGCGGTGCGGACGGACGCGGGAGGGGTAGTGTAAAATTTTGCGACGGGCGAGATATGGATTTTTAAAGCGTCGCCGCTCGACCCATTAGCTTTCGCAGTGTTTGCCGCGCAAATATCGGAAGCGGCGGTATCGGCGGAATTTTTACGGGCGGAATTTAAATTTGCCGTACGCGCAGCTTTTTTGGTGCAAACGGCGTCCGAATTTCGAATGGCGCTTTCGTGATTCAACTCGCAATCGGGCGCAGTATAGGCAGCTGTATCGCTTGCCGTACTTGCAAGAGCGGAATTTTTAAAATTTAAAATTTTATCGTTTAAGATCAAAGCCTGTTCGCCGTTTTGCGCTTCATGTTTTGAATTTACGCCACGCAAAATTTCAGAGGCGCTAGCCTTGCTCGCCGAAATTTTATCCGCCAAATTTCGAGCGGACGAACTTTTGTTTAAAATTTCGCCGCCGCAAAGCTCGGAGTCTTTTTTAGTACCTCGGGGCAATTTTGATCCTGTAATAAAGCAGCGAGCCGATAAGCGTAACGCCGAATGTCACGGGAAGCGCGATGCTTGGGTATTTAGAGAGTAGCATAATCATCGCGAAGTAGCTAAAAAGCACGCCGAAGATCCCCGCGTAAACGAAGCCCTTTTCGTAGCGATAGGTCACGATGCCGAGGCTTAGCGCAAACAAAAAGCTCGCCAGCGGAAAGAGCGAGACGAGGGTGTAGATGCTAAATTCCTTCCTGCGCTTCTCGCTGCCGCTCATATCGCTCCAGTATCCGATCACGCCGCCTCCGCCGCGGATATTGCGGTCGCTTTGCGTGCGCAGGGTTAGGCTTTCAAACTCGCTTACGTGCCACTGCTCGCCGCCCATCGTGTAAATTTTGCCGTCGTGTAGCATCGCAGAAAAGCTCGCGTTTTCGTTTTTAAACTCGCCGCTACGCGCTACGATCATCCGCTCGTGATCCTGCGAGTTACCCGGATTATACAGCACGAGATCCTTATACAGCGTGCTTGTGCCGTTGTTTTCCTGCGAGTCGATAAAAACGAGCCAGTCGGAGAATTTCTGCCCGAATTCGTTGGATTTGATATTTAGCGTCGCGCTAATTTTTTTGTAATCGATGAAATTGTCCTTTAAATTTTCGGCTATCGGCATCATAAAAAGCGATACGAAAAGCAGCGCCAAAGAGCACAGCGCGGCGCTTATGCCGAAAAACAGCGCGATCTTACGCGTAGCGTAGCCGATGGTAAAAATGACGATGGTTTCGTTCTCTTTAGAGAGCCTAAAAAGCGAGATACTAAGCGCTACGAAAAACGCGATCGGCACCGTAAATATGAGTATGCGCGGCAGCATGAAAAGATAGAGCTTGACTAGCTCTGAAAAATTTATCTCGATAAACGACGTAATGCGCGCGATCTGAAGAAAAAAGACGATCGACATTATGATAAAAAGCGTGCTAAAAAGCGACGCGAAGGAGCCGACGAAATTGCTAAATAAATAGCGCTGCACCCTATCCATAAATGATGTCCAAGAGCCTTAAAATTTGATCTTTGAAGATAAAGGTAAGAAGCAGCCCCATCGATAAAAACGGCACGAACGGCAGCTCGTAGCCCTTTTTGTTCGCGATGAGATACGCAGGCAGCGTCAAAATCGCGCCGATGTAGATCGAGATGCCGCCCAGCTTCCAGCCCAAAATTGCCCCCATAACGCCCGCGATAAAAATATCCGCGCTTCCCATCGCTTCGCGCTTTAGCACGAAAGTAACGATGAGGCGCAGCACGAAAAATATCGCCGCGTATCCCGCCGCCGCGCCCACGCCGCTAAGATCAAAATCATACATCAGCGTATAAGCAAGCGAAAGCGC
>CAUUSU010000222.1:0-3377 GCA_963547835.1 uncultured Campylobacter sp. | reverse complement strand
GCAAATTTAAGCGAGGACGAGTTTGAGAGCGTGAGCGAAAAGATATCGCGCGCGGACAGCGACGCGTTAGCGCGCGATCTGAGCTCGCTCGGGTTTTGGTTTATCGAGG
Organism: uncultured Campylobacter sp.; assembly: GCA_963547835.1. GTDB lineage: Bacteria > Campylobacterota > Campylobacteria > Campylobacterales > Campylobacteraceae > Campylobacter_B. Next base: position 3,268 of record CAUUSU010000222.1, on the reverse strand, counting down.
GCTTCGTCGATTACGCGGAGGCGTTTGATTGCGTCTTGCTGCACGAAATCAAAAAGGATGAAATTTTTTCCGAGCGTAATTTGGATTTTTTAGACGCGATCGAGGTATTGCCTTCGGCGCGTAAATTTAAAGACCTCGCCGTGACGCCGTCGCAGGAATTTTTTGAATTTCACCGCAGCGAGGCTATCACGCTGATCGCGCGAAACGACGCTCTGCTCGCGCCGTTTGATCTTGGCGGATTTAGCAATATCGAAATTTTACGCGAGGATTTCGTCGTAAATTTAATAAGCGCCGAGCGGATCATCCTTTCGCTAAACAAAGCGGCGCCTAAAAAGCGCGTGCGAAGATCGAGCCTGGCTCTGGATGAGCTAAACGTGGGCGATTTTGTCGTGCACGAAGATCATGGTATCGCTAAATTTAACGGGCTTGAGCTTATCGAGGTGATGGGGCGCAGCAAGGAGTTCGTATCCCTGCTCTACGAGGGCGGCGACAAACTGCTGCTACCGGTAGAGTACCTAAACAAGATCGATCGCTACGTCGCAAGCGGCGGCGCGGTGAGCTTGGATCATCTGGGCAGGGCGAGCTTTTCAAAAATCAAAGAGAGAGTGCGCGAAAAGCTCTTTGCGATCGCTTCAAAGATCATCGCGCTGGCTGCCAAGCGCGAGCTGGTGCGAGGGCTCGTCATCAAAAACGAAAGTGCGGACTATGCGAAATTTTTAAGCGCGAGCGGATTTAGTTACACGAGCGATCAGCAAAAGGCGGTAAGCGCGATTTTGGCGGATCTGCAAAGCGGCAAGGTGATGGACCGCCTACTTAGCGGCGACGTGGGCTTTGGAAAGACCGAGGTTGCGATGAATGCGATCTTTGCTTGCATCCGAAGTGGGCATTCGGTGCTGTTTTTCGTGCCTACGACGCTGCTTAGCTCTCAGCATTACGCCACGCTTAGCGAGCGCTTTAGGGAGTTTGAAATTCCTGTTTTCAAGCTCGATCGCTTCAGTAGCGCGAGGCAAAAAAGTGAAATTTTAAAGCGCCTGCAAAGCGGTGAGGCGATCGTCGTGGTCGGCACGCACTCACTTTTAAATTTAAACCCCGCAAATTTAGGGCTCATAATCATCGATGAGGAGCATAAATTCGGCGTTAAGCAAAAGGAGCGGCTCAAAGAGAAAAGCGCCGCCTCGCACCTGCTTAGTATGTCTGCCACTCCGATACCGCGCAGCCTAAATATGGCGCTAAGCTCGATTAAAAGCTACTCTACGCTACTTAGTCCGCCGCAGGATCGCCTGGACGTGCGCACCTTCGTCAAGCAGTGGAACGAAAAGATCATAAAAGAGGCGATCTCGCGCGAGCTGCGACGCGGCGGGCAGATCTTTTACGTCCATAACCACATCGCGACGATGCAAAGCGCTAAAAAGAAGCTGCTTGAAATTTTGCCGAGCCTTAAAATTTTAATTTTGCACTCCAAGATCGACGCTAAAACTACGGAGGATGAAATTTTAAAATTTGTAGCGGGAGGATACGATCTGCTACTTTGCACTAGCATCGTAGAAAGCGGCATTCATATGCCGCGCGTGAATACGATCATCGTCGAAAACGCCGATAAATTCGGTATCGCCGATCTGCACCAGCTGCGCGGTCGCGTCGGCCGCAGCAATAAGCAGGGCTTTTGCTACTTTTTGATCGAGGATAAAACCGCTCTTACGCAGGACGCGCTAAAACGGCTCGTAGCGCTTGAGAGCAACTCGTTTTTGGGCAGCGGCTCGGTGCTAGCGTATCACGATCTGGAGATTCGCGGCGGCGGAAACCTGCTCGGAGAGGCGCAGAGCGGGCATATCGAAGCGATCGGCTACTCGCTTTATCTAAAGATGCTCGAAGAGGAGATCGGCAAGCTGCTAAGCAGGAAGAGCGCCGCTGCGAGCGTGGAGCTTAAAATTTCCGTAAACGCCTTTTTAAACTCGGAATTTATCAGAGAGGATCGCCTGCGCCTGGATCTTTATAGGCGGCTTAGCAAGTGCGCAGAGGCGAGCGAAGTGCTTGAAATTTTTGGCGAGATCGAGGATCGTTTCGGGCGCGCGGACATTTACACTAAGCAATTCATAGACGTGATGATGATTAAGGTTTTGGCTACGAAGCTTGGCTTACGCGTGATTTCGAGCATGGACGAAAATATCTTGATCACCCTTGCAAACGGCGATAAGGTGCGATTAAAGGCGCAGACGCGCGATGATGACGACGTGATAAACGAAATTCTGATCTATCTGCGAAGGGAGCTAAAAAATGCGAACTTGCGATGAAAATATCAAAAAAAGCGCGAGCAAAAGCGGGAGCGAAGATTTAAATTTAGACGCGGCGAGCGGTTTAAATTTAGCGCCGCAAGCCGTCCTAAAAAGCGCGCAAAGCGGCTCTAGCGAGCAAATTTATTTCAGCGATTTTAGCGCGATTGATTGGCGCGCTGTGCAGGTCGCCGCTTTTCGCGCAAATAAAAAGGCGCTAAAGATCGTCCGTGATATCGATTTCACGGATATTGACACGCTTGTGGGGCTAGAGAGCCAAAAATCGGCTCTTATAAAAAATACGGACGCCTTCCTGCGCGGCTGCAGCGCCAACCACGCGCTGTTATGGGGCGAGAGCGGCTGCGGCAAATCAAGCCTTGCGAAGGCGGTTTTTTCTAAATTTATCCCGCAAGGTCTTAAGATCATCGAGATCGGCAGGGATGATCTGGGCTATCTCGTGGATATAATCGACGCGATCCGCGAAACGAACTTTAAATTTATCATCTTTTGCGATGATTTGAGCTTTGAGCTCGGCGAGAGCGGCTACAAGCACCTAAAGCCTCTGCTAGAGGGCTCGCTGGAGCGTGCGCCGCGCAATGTGCTGATGTATGCGACGTCCAATCGCCGTCACATCGTAGGCGAATGCGCAAGCGATAACGACGCTGCGCAGATCAGCCGCGGCGAGCTGCACCTAAGCGACGCGGCGAACGAGCGAATCAGCCTGAGCGAGCGCTTCGGACTGCAGCTAAGCTTTTACGGTGGGAGCATGCGGGAGTATTTAGGGATCGTAGATGCCTATTTTGCGGCTGCGCAAGGTATGAGTGCGGCGGAATTTCGCTTGAGCTTTGTTGCAAATTTAGATGCGCTGCACGCAAAGGCGAGGGAGTTTGCGATGCTTCGCGCAAGCCGCAGCGGCCGCGCGGCAAAGCAGTTTTTCTTGAGCTTTGGCGAGGAATTTTTTGCAAATTTAAAAGGCGGCGGCAGATGAATACGGCGCG
>CAUUSU010000221.1:0-3387 GCA_963547835.1 uncultured Campylobacter sp. | reverse complement strand
CAGAGCCTAGATACGCACAGCTCGATTGAAATTCCTTTTGAAACCGCGATACAAGGCGGCGAGATGAGCGTGCGCGTAGGCGGCGAGACGGTTAAATTTAAAGTGCCCGCGGGTATCAATGCGGGCGAGAAGCTGCGCATAAGGGGCAAGGGACAAAAATCAGGCGCTCAAAGCGGCGATCTAATTTTGGAAATAAAAATCGCGCCAAGCGCTGAGTATAGCCGCGAAGGCGACGATCTTTTCAAAAAAATCGACGTGCCTTTAAAAACGGCGATGTTTGGCGGAAAGGTAGAAATTTCGACGCCAAGCAAAAGCGCAACGATAAAGATCGCTAAAAACACCAAAAACGGGCAGAAATACCGCTTAAAAGGCTACGGCGTGCAAAACCGCAAGAGTAAAATTTTAGGCGATCTATACGCGGTGGTAAATGTCGTTTTGCCCGACGTCGATTCGCTGGGCGAGGACGTCAAAGCCGCGCTGCAAAAGCTATAAGGAGGCATCAAAATGCATGATTACGATGAGCCGGTTTATCTCATATCGATAGTTTCGAAGGTCCTAGATATCCATCCGCAGACGCTGCGGCAATACGAGCGCGAAGGACTCGTAAGCCCGGGGCGCACGGAGGGCAAGATGCGCCTGTACTCGGCGCATGATATGGACCGCATACGCATGATTTTAAACCTTACAAAGGAGCTTGGCGTCAATCTTGCGGGCGTGGACGTGATCTTTCGCCTGCAAGAAAGGATCGCCGAGTATGAGCGCGAGATCGAGGAGCTGCGGGCTAAAATTTTAGAGCTTGGCGGAGAGACAGAATAAGGTCTGCAAGATAAAGATTTTAAAGCTCAGCAAAAATCGGATCCTGGTGCTACAAGCTGAGATTTTAATGCTATTAAAAAGCAAGATCGCCTCGCAAGCGTAGATTCAAGCGATAAATTTTTATTTTCAGAGAGGATTTGTGGGCGCGTCAAATTTAAAGTTGCGCTAAACAAACCCGGGCGAATTCTCTTGCGATTAAATTTAAAAGCCGTCTTATATAATTTAGCTTTAAAATTTAAAATTCCAAGCCGTGTTAGGCTTTAAAATTTTGTCGCGAACCTCTAAATTTAGCGATAAAGTGCGACATAATTTCTCTATTTTTAAGCGGGATTTTAGTAAAATCACATTATAAAATTTACTTGTAAATTTATATGAAAAGATAAAATTTCATCGATTATCGCCTCCGGTAAATGGTCGCGGATATGTAAAATTTACAATAAATTTAGCGCTAAATTTTACGTATAATCTTACAAAAAAGGGAGTTAATGGAGCTTGTTATAGAGCTATTTCTTGCGATCACGGCGCTTGCGATAGTGCTAAATATCGTCTTTAAAATTTTTGAAATTCCCACCATCATCGGCTATATCGTCGCGGGCGTGTGCTTTTCGCAGATCTATAGCTTAAGCAGTGTCGAAAACGCCCATATGTCTGAGCTGGCGGAATTTGGCATCGTCTTTTTGATGTTTACCATCGGGCTTGAGTTTAGCTTCCATCACCTGATGAGTATGAAAAAGGACGTGTTTTTTAATGGCATACTCCAAGTACTCGGCACCGGTATTATTCTAGCGCTCATCATCGATCAAGCTTTCGGCGGAAACATAAAAACGGTGATGATTATCGGGCTTGCGCTCGCGCTTAGCTCTACGGCGATCGTGCTAAAAACGCTCAACGAAACAGGCGAAATCAACCAAAACTATGGTCGCAAAGTGCTTGGAATTCTGCTATTTCAAGACCTCGCCGTCATCCCTATCTTGCTTATGATCGACATCTTCGGCTCGACCGACAATACCCCCGTGAACTATCTAATCTTAAAAACCGCGGTAAGCGCCGCCATAGTGGTAGTGATCCTTTTTGTGCTCGGTAAATTTGCTTTTAACCGCTTCCTCTACTACGTCGTAAGGACAAATTCTAAAGAAATTTTCATCGCAACCATCCTTTTTACCGTCGTGGGGGCTAGCTTTTTGGCGCATGTTTTTGGTTTTTCGTACACGCTGGGCGCATTCATCGCGGGCATGCTAATCGCAGAAACCGAGTATAAACACGAGATAGAGGCCGATCTGACGCCGTTTCGAGACATACTGCTCGGACTTTTTTTCATCACGATTGGTATGCAGATAAATTTTGAAGTCATCGTCTCGCACTATGGGCTAATCCTGCTCGCTATTATCGTTATAATGGCGCTTAAAACGGTTGTGATTTACGCGATCTTATTTCTCTCGACCGGTAAAAGGATAGCACTAAAAGCGGCGCTGTCGCTATGCCAGATAGGTGAGTTTGCGCTTGCGATCTTTTCGCTGTTGATGAGCCGCGATATGCTAAGTAAGGAAAACGGGCAAATTTTAATTACAGTCGTAACAGCGACGATGATTTTAACGCCGTTTATTCTTAAAAATTTAAACAAAATCGCCAACCGCTTCGAGTCCAAGGTCGAAAAGCTCGAGGATGAGGAGCATAAAACTCAAATCCCGCCGATGAAAAATCACATCATTGTAGCAGGCTACGGCAGGATAGGGCAAGAAGTTGTGCTACGCCTTAAAGATCAGGGGCTGCTATACGTAGTCGCCGAGAGCGATTTAGAGCTTGTGGATCTGGGCAAATCGCGCGGAGAGAATATATACTTTGTAAATATAATGCAAAAAACTGCGATCGACGAGCTGCATGCGCGCGATGCGTCGGTCATCATCCTAACGATCGCAAATCAGCAAAAGCTCGACATCGTCGCCAAGATGCTAAACGGCTCTAATTTAAAAGCAAATATCATAGTGATGCATACGGGCGCCGATCCGCAAAGTGAGCTACAGAGCGAATACGGCGAAAATTTTATCTTCGTAAAAAAGGAGAGAGTAGTAGCCAATGCGCTTTTACAAGAGGCGCTGAAATGCAAGCTAACGCAGTAGCCTTGAGCGTTTAAGATCAAATTTAAACGCATTTGCTATGCCTAAAATCTCCACGCTTCTTTATTCTTGCTTCTACATTCGGCTAATTTGAAGCGTTTTAATGAACGCAGATAATAGCTATATTTAAAGATGGCGGGCTTGTAAATTTAAAGGTGCAAAGTGCTGCTTTGGATTGATTTAAATTCTAAATTTAAGCTGTCATTCCACGGCAAAGGGATACTCCGACAAGGAGCTGATGAAATATATTTGAGCGATAAAGTTATTTAAAAATTCGTTTAAATTTTACTAATTTCACTCTTTTATCTCTTTATAAACGCTTAAGTTGCGTGCTAGGCAAACAATGGTAGTAATAACGGACACAGGCATCACTGCTAGAAGATAAAAGAAGCCAAAAAATAGCCCTATATCGCTAGATTCACTACCGCCGCCGGCAAGCCATAACGCTATAGCCATA
>CAUUSU010000220.1:0-3399 GCA_963547835.1 uncultured Campylobacter sp. | reverse complement strand
ATGAGATTATCGATGCAGACTACCGCTTGTTTTATCAACACCGCGGTATGGAGAAACTAGCTGAAAACCGAATGAATTACGATCAGATGGGCTATTTAGCAGAGCGTGTCTGCGGAATTTGCGGCTACGCTCACGCGATTGCGTGTATTGAAGCAGCTGAAAAGGCTATCAAGCTTGAAATTCCGCTTCGTGCGCAAGCCATCCGCGTCATCTGCCTTGAGATCGAGCGCCTTCACAGCCATCTTTTAAATATCGGTCTAGCCTGCGAGGTAACGGGTAACTATAACGCCTTTATGCATATCTTTAGGGTGCGCGAATACTCCATGGAGCTAGCTCAGCTCGTAACCGGCGGTCGCAAAACTTACGGCAACGTCATTATGGGCGGACTTCGCCGTGATATGACCGATAATGAAATTCGAAAGAGCATCGAGATCATCAACAAGCTCGACGTTCAAATTTCTGAAATTTGGGACGCCGTCATGGAGGATAAACGCCAAATCGGTCGCTGGAAGGGCGTGGGCGTATTAGATCGCAAAGTGGCGCGCGATTTCAGCCCGGTAGGTCCAAATATGAGAGCTTCCGGTTTTAAACGCGACAACCGCTACGATCATCCTTACGATTTCTTCAATAAGATAGAATTCGAAGTAGCCGTAGAGCACGGTGGCGATGTATTCAGCCGCGAAGTCGTAAGATATAAAGAGCTTAAACAATCGATCCACATCATCAGGCAGTGCTTGCATCAAATGCCGCAAACTCCGATAATGATCGATCCACAGACTATGATCAGACCGGAAAACTACGCTTTAGGTCACGACGAAGCGCCGCGAGGCGAAAACGTCCACTGGATCATGCAAGGAAACGCACAGAAGGTTTACCGCTGGAGATGTCGCGCCGCTACGTATAACAACTGGCCGAGCTTGCGATTTCAATTCCGCGGAAATAACATCTCCGATGCGGCGCTAATCGTATGCTCGATGGATCCGTGCTACTCATGCACCGAGCGCGTAACTTTAGTCGATATTAATAGCGGAAAGAGTAAAATTCTAACCGAAAAAGACCTTAAGAAATTTTGCCAAGACGGCAAGGTTAGCAAAAAGGATTTAAGATGATGAAATTATTCGACATTACCGAAAAATATGGTAAGGCGACCTATGCTTATCCGTTTGAGCCATACATCGTGCCCGAGAATTTTCGCGGGCAGCCTGAATACACCTATGAGCTTTGCATAGGCTGTGCTGCGTGCGGAATCGCCTGCCCATCTAATGCGATTGAGCTTAAGATGAACGAAGCCCAAACCAAACTAATTTGGGAATTTGATTGCGGACGCTGCATATTTTGCGGTCGCTGCGACGAGGTATGCCCTACGGGAGCAGTAAGGCTAGGCAATAGCTTTGAGCTAGCGGTAAAATTTGATAAAAGCGCGCTTATCCAACACGGCGAGCTTGAGATGGAGAAATGCAGCTGCTGCGGCAAGCCGATGACCCCAAAAAGGCTCATCAATTACACGCTAGAAAAGTTAAGTACTGCAAATTTGCTCCCAGGCAGATTAGAAGAAGCTAAAAAATATCTATACATCTGTCCTGAATGCAAAAAAGCTCAAGCGGTCGAAAGAGTGACTAAAGGTATAGAGGAGGCAATAAAATGAGTTTGTATCAAGTCCCCGAAAATATTAAAAACGCAAACGATCTAACCTCAAAATTGGAGCTTTTGAAAAATATCAAACGAAGCTTCAGCGTTTATCGTATCGACTGCGGAAGTTGCAATGGCTGTGAAATCGAAATTTTTGCTTCTATCACGCCGATGTGGGATCCGGAGCGCTTCGGATTTAAACTCGTAGCTAACCCTCGCCACGCAGATATCTTAGTCTGCACCGGTCCGGTTACTCGACAGATGTATTATCCGCTGCTCCGCGCTTATGAGGCTGCACCTGATCCAAAGATCGTAGTAGCTCTTGGGGCCTGCGGAAGCACTGGTGGAATTTTTCATGACGCATATAGCGTATGGAGTGGTATCGATAAGATTGTACCGGTAGATGTTTATATCCCCGGCTGCCCTCCGCATCCTGCTAGCATCATCTATGGTCTTGGTATGGCGCTTGGCATCATCGATCAAAAGCTTCAAAAGAAGAGCTATGAGCAAGATAGTACTCTTCCGCCACCGGTTAAGAGTTCAGTTATCGGCGATATCCTATTTGAGCGCGATCTACAAGCTGAAGCTAAGAGGCTGATGAGCTATATTTTCGGAAGAGTTTTATTTGCAAAATATATGGATGCGATCAAAACCTCATCTGACGTTCACGATCCAAAAGCTTCTCGCGAGGCTTTACTTAACGCTATCCACACTGAAGAGGATCCTAGATACGCGGAGTGCATGGCGCTATTACACAATGACGTGTATCTAAAATACGCCCGCGCTACGGAGGAATTTAAGATCGATCCGCAAAAAGAGGTCTGGAGCAAACGATGATTGAGGTTTTTAAGCTTACAAAGCGGCATATGGACGAAAACGAAAATTTACCTAAAGAGCTAAAGGATATCAAGGTTTTTTCCACCTGCGTCGGTCACGGCGTAGGTACGATAGATTTTAGCGAAAAGGTACTTGAGATAGACGATGAAGAATTTAAACGCATCATCGAGAACTCGGGCGACTACGTTAAATTTAAGATCGGTAACCTAAGCAAGTATTTCGAGATTGAAATTTTTGCCGAGCACGCAGCTAAGCTAATCCCTCAGCTTTGCGAATGTGAGCTTAAAGATCTGCTAAAAAATATGCGCGAAGGATATTTCGTGCTAAGGAAGGATTTTTGATGCGAAAGGCGTTGCTTTGTATCGGCAATCCCCTTCGCGGCGACGACGATGTGGGCAATGAAACGGGGCGAATAGTCGAGGCAAACTTAAAAGATTGGCGCGTTTTTTATGGGCAGGATGTGCCCGAAAACGAATTTGCGGCTCTTAGAGAATTCGCCCCCGAAATTTTGATCGTAGTAGATGCGATGAGCGGCTTTGATGAGAATAAGATAGAATTTTTCGACCTCAGCAACGATCGCGACTATATCTACTCGACGCATAACCTGCCTACGCCGGTGCTTCTAAGCTATCTGCGCAAAATTTGTTCAAAGACGTTGTTTTTGGGTATCAGCGTGCTGCTAGATAATGTCCTTGATTTTAAAGAAGGACTGAGCGAGAGCGCAAAAAAAAGTGCGCAAAAAGCTTATGAGCGTATCTTAGAAATTGATTCAAATTTAAATGAGGAGGAGTAAATGTTAAATCCTGCAGAAACCGCGCAAGCGGTATCTAGTTCGATGCAACACAAGGCGCATACCCCGCTAATTAGCATAATTTTTCTAGCTATAATGGCGGGCGCTGCAATCGCTATGGGCGATATTTTCTGGGCTCACTC
>CAUUSU010000219.1:0-3412 GCA_963547835.1 uncultured Campylobacter sp. | reverse complement strand
CACGCCGAAGCTAATATCGCCCGCTTCATTGTAGCCTAGCGTCTCGCCCGCGCTCATTTGCGCGCTAAGCTCACAGATGAGCGCGACGCCTAGACTGTTCGTGCGCGGCGGCACCACTAGTACTTTTAGCGGCGTGTAGCGCTGCACCAAGCCCGCTAGACGCGCAAGCGTGGCACTATTTGGCGTGCGGATAAAATCCTCGCCGATGATAAGCGAAAAATGCTCCTTTTTAGCCAAAAGCTCATCCACTTTCTGCTCGTCCAGCCCGAGCGCTGCGGCAAAATTTGAAATTTTACTTTCCGCAGGATTTTCGGAATTCTGCGCGGAATTTTTTGAGGGATTTTCAGCGCCATCCGCGCTTGCGGAATTTTTAGCACCGCTGGCACTCGCAACGTTCTCGGTGCCATTTGCCTCCGTAGAATTTTCAGGATTTTGCGAATCCGCGGATTTCTCGTCTAAATTTTGCTTCGCCGCGGCGCGCGAAATTTTAAATTCCGCCGCGAGTTTCGCATCCAGCCACCCAGGCAGATCGCGCCCGAACTTTTGCAAGATCCAAAGTAGGATCTGCGCCTCCAACCCCGCGGCGTGCGGCTGATGGATGAAATTTTTACTAAAGCCTTTAATGCCCTCGTCGCAAAACGGATGGAAATAGATTCCGCTTGCCTTATTTAGCTTGCAGGCGCTGTTTACCGCATAGCCCAGATTTGGAGCGTCGCTGCGCAAAAATGTGCCGCAAACGACGATGAAATCGCTATTTTTAATCGTCTGAGAATCCGCATTATAAAATTTCGTGCCGCTAAGCTTTGAAAATTCGCGCAGGAATTTTTGATAGGCAAGCGCTTCGTCGTTGATCAGAGCGAGTTTAAATTTTTGCCGCAAAAGCTCTAAAATCCGGGCTTCTTCATTGGTGATGAAACTATTAAATTTAATATTTTTGATCTCGCCGTCCTCGATGCCGCGCACGATGCGGTCAAAAACCGCTTCGTTTTTGCTCGCCCGCTCGTTTGAGAAATCCCAGCCAAAGCGCGCTGCGGCGTGTAGGACGCTAAAATTTACGTCGCTGCTAACGCGATAAATTTTTTCACGCGGCTCGCCTATGCCGCGGCGCTTGATTTCGTAATAAAGCAGTTCGCAGTCGCTGCTGTGCGGATTGGAAGCGGGGATTTGGCGCAGCTCCCAGGCGTTTGAAACGTATTTAAACGCGCTCTCTACCAGAGCTCCCGTCGGGCAGACCGCCGCGCTCTCGCCGTAGTTTACGCAATCATCATTTTCATTTACCCGCGCGATTAGGCTTTTTTGCAGCTTGTTCCACACGGCGTAGGCGTCTTTGGGCATCGCGTCCTTTTGCTCCTTACTTAGCGCATCTCCGCCGCGCGGGACGAGCTTAAAAGAATCTACGCCCAAGCGGTCTTTTGCGGCGGTGATACAGCGCTCGCAGACGATACAAAGGCTAGGATCGTAGCTTAAATATCCCCAATCCTGCACCTCGCGCGCCGTATCGCGGATAGCGTAGCTTTGGGCGTTCGTGCGCATTAGATGGGCTAAATTTTGAAGCTCGCACTCGCCGCTTTGATCGCAAACCCCGCACGCCATCGGATGGTTGATACAATAAACCTGCGTGATCGCCTCGCGCTCGGCGTCGATCTCGGGGCTGCGGCTGTAAACGACCATGCCGTCCTTGGCCTTGGCGTTGCAGCTATAGACGCGCTTGCCGTCTGCTTCGACCATACAAAGCCTGCATGCGAGCGTCGGCGTACCGCCGCTTAGATAACAAAGCGCAGGGATAAAAACGCCGCAGCGACGCGCGACCTGCAAGATATACTCGCCCTCGTCGCACTCGCAAGCTTTACCGTCGATCGTGATCTTTGCCATTTTAAACCTTAGAAATTTCTGCGAGTTCGAAATTATAACCGCCAAAGCCCTGCCCGCTCGAGCCTAAAAGCGCGATCGTGCCCTTTAGCTCCTCATCCAAAATAAATTCTTTTTCTAAATTTAAGTGCGGCGTTTTGATACGGACGCGATCGCCGTGTTTGATCTTTGCGACCATACTAAAATACCTTCCGCCGATTAATCGGTCGTCCGCATCGTGTTTGAAAATCACGGCGCCGTCGAAATTCTCAGGCTCTTTAAGGGGGCTTAAATTTGCCCGCCCTTGCGCGCCCAAATCCACTCGCTCGCCGCGTAAGCTTAAAATTTTAACCCCGAACTTTGCCGCTATGAGAGATAGAAAGGCTTTGATATTTTCGGCGTCGGGATGGATTTTAATAAGCGCGTCATCGATCAAAATCGCGTCGCAGCCGCTTTGCAGAAACTCGCAAATCTGCTCGATCTCCTCCTCGCCCACGCTGCTTTCGCCGCTTAGATACTCTAGATCCAGATCCGCAAAATAGGGCTCGTCGCAAAAACTAGCGCAGACTAGCGCCAGCACGAAGCTTTGCGCGCCGATCTCGCATTTTATCAGCTCGCCCGGAAGATGCGGATCTTGCAGCGGCGATACGCTTAAAATTTCAGCGCTCTTAAAATCTTCTGCGAGCGCGGGATTTTGCAGGCTAAGCAGCGACGCGAAATTTAAAATTTTCATCCTCTCCCCTTTTTGGCGACGACCATCCAATCGACTTGGTTATAGCGGATCGAGCTTAAAAGCGTGGAATTTAGCCCCTCCACCAGATCGGCGCTCTTTTGAACCGCGCTGAAATCGCCCATCTCAAACATAAAGATCATCGTCTCGCCGCGAGCGGAATTTTTTAAAATTTCGCCCATGCGGTTTAAAAATTTATCGCCTAGATGCCTCAAATCATAGCGCTTCATCGATCCACCTCGCCTAAGATAATATTAGTGCTGCCGATGATCGCCGCAGCGTCGGCAAGATACTGCCCCGGTAAAATTTCTTCATAGACCGCGCAGTGCCAAAAGCTCGGCGTGCGGATCTTAAGGCGGTACGGGCGACTTTCGCCCATCGAGCGGATATAAAATCCAAGCTCGCCCTTAGGGCTCTCGCTCGCGGTGTAAATTTCGCCCACCGGTGGGCGCAAACCCTGCGTAACTAGCACGAAATGCTGCATCAGCGAGTAATTTTGCGTCATGATCTGCTCTTTGCTCGGATTTACGTAAGCGGGATCGGTCGCTAAAATTTGCGGATCGCTTAGCGGGTAGTGCTTCGCACACTGGCGCAAAATTTTAAGGCTCTCGCGCATCTCAGCCATATAGCACTTATAGCGCGCGTAGCAATCGCCCTCGCTCGCATACGGCACGTCGAAATCAAGCTCGTCGTAGATGAGGTATGGCTCTTCTTTGCGAATATCCCACGCATGCCCGCTAGCGCGCAGCGTCACTCCGCTACAGCCGCAGCTAAGGGCATCTTCGTGCGAGATCACGCCCACGCCCTCGGTTCGCATCAGCCAAATTCTATTCG
>CAUUSU010000218.1:0-3413 GCA_963547835.1 uncultured Campylobacter sp. | reverse complement strand
GACTTGGCCTCTATGCCCTTTACGATTAGGGTATCTATTTTCATCTTTTCTCCTTGAAATTTAATGGATTTAAAAGCTCATCGCTCCGATAAATTTAGCTATGCGCTCGTCGTTGCTACCGAAGAATTCCTCTGCGTCGCCGTCGAATGCGATAACTCCGCCGTCTAAGAATAAAATTCTATCTGCGATCTTTCGCGCAAAGCCCAGATTGTGCGTGACGATGATGAGCGAGCGATCCTCTGCGGAAAGCTCGGCGATAGTCTTTAGCACCTGCGCCTCAAGCTCGGGATCAAGCGCACTCGTAGGCTCGTCCAGTAGCAAAAACTCAGGCTGCATCGCAAGCGCCCGCGCGATCGCCACGCGCTGGCTCTGACCGCCGGAGAGGCGAGCCGGATACGCACCAGCTTTATCCGCCATACCGACTTTTTTTAGCAGTGCCATTGCATTTGCCTCGGCAAGCTCGTGTGGCTGTTTTAACACGTGTACGGGCGCTTCGATGACGTTTTGCAAGACATTGAGGTGCGGAAAGAGATTGAAGCTTTGAAAAACCATGCCCGTATGCGCGCGGAATGGATGATATTCGCTTGTTTTATGCTGAGCGTCGAAATTTATCTTAAACTCGCCTAGCTGTAGCTCGCCGCCGCTTGGAATTTCGAGCAGATTTATGCAGCGCAGCATCGTGGATTTGCCAGAGCCGGAGCTTCCTAAAATCACTGTCGTTTGCCCGTCGCGAAATTCTAAGCTTAGCCCATTTAGCACGACGTGATCGCCGAAGCGCTTAGTTAAGTTCGTAAATTTTATCATCACACGAACCTTGAAAATCGTCGCTCTAGCTTGGATTGTAAGAACGTAAGAAGGGTGCAGACTGCTAGATAAAATAGCGCCGCCAGCACGTATAGCGTAAGCGGATCGAATGCCCGTGCAGCGATACGTTGAGCGACCATAAACATATCAACCATCGTAATCGAGGCTACGAGCGAGGTGTCTTTAAGCGTAGAGATAAATATATTTGATAGCGGCGGCAGTGATATGCGCGCTGCTTGCGGAGCGATGATGCGGCGCAGAATTTGAGCGTAGCTCATGCCTAGCGAGGTAGCCGCTTCCCATTGCCCCTTTGGTACCGATAGGATCGCAGCTCGCACCGCCTCTGAAGCGTAAGCGCCGATATTTAGGCTAAAGGTAATGATCGCAGCAGCCCAAACATCAAGCGTGATCCCGATGATTGGAAGCCCGAAATAGACGATAAAAAGCTGCACTAAAAGCGGAGTGCCGCGAAAAATCCAAATATAAATTTCGCTTAGCTGCTTTAAAATTTTAAAATTTGCGATGCGTGCGACCGCCGTCAGCACTGCAAGCACGAGCCCGAGCAGAAATGAGATTATCGTAAGCGGGATCGTAACTTGCAGCAGGGCTAGCGCCATCGGCTCTAGCGAGCTGCTAACAAGCTCTAGAATTCTGCTTGTTTCGTTCATTCACTCACATCTTTGCCGAAATATTTAAGCGAAATTTCTTTTAGCTTGCCTTCGGCTTTGAGTTCGTTTAAGGCTTTGCTGATTTGATCTGCGAGCTCTTTATTGCCCTTTTGAACTATTGCAGCGCTATAATCGACATCTTTTAGCTTTGCAGCGATCTTAATCGGAGCGTCCGGGCGTTGCTTTAAAAAGTCGTAAAATACGGTATTATCGCGCACGACGGTATCTACGCGGCGAGCGATCAGCAGCTCCATACTTTTAGCGAAACTATCTACAGTTACGTTTTGCGCGCCGTATTTTTTAGCGACTTGCGCCCAGTTGCTGGTAGCGGAGTCTGCATTTTTCTTGCCTTTTAAATCCTCGAAGCTTTTAATGTCGTTGTTATCTTTATGCACGATGATAGCTCCGTAAACGACGGTGTAGGGCACAGAATACTCATATTTTTTCTTGCGCTCGTCAGTGATGCTTACTTGATTAAACACAGCGTCTGCTTTGCCTGCATCAAATGCTGCAAGCATCGCATCCCAAGGCGCAGTTAGAAATTCTATTTTTAGACCAAGCTTTTCGGCGACTGCGCGCGCGACATCTACGTCGTACCCTACGAGCTCATTTTTGTCGTTATAATACGAAAATGGCGAAAAGGTGCCTTCCGTAGCTACTTTAAGCGTGCCTTCGCGTAGTGTTTTAGAGTTTGCGCCACATATTAAAAGTGCGCACGCAAGCAAAGTTTTTATTAAATTTTTCATAATTCCTCCAAAATTTTATGAGCGAAATTTAAAATGCAAAATCCCGCCCAACCAAGTTTAAAATTCCACGCTTCAACTAAGCGGTCGTAAAATTTACTCCGTAATGTCTTTGCCAAAATATTTAAGTGAAATTTCTTTCAGCACGCCTTTTTGCTTTAGCGATTTTAGCGCGGAATTTATCTGCGCCGTCAGCTCGTCGTCCTTTTTAAGCAGCACGGCGGAATAGATCGGCTCATTGCCTTGAGCTGCGATCTTTAGCGGGGCGTTCGGGCGCTGCTTCATATAGTCGAAAAATGTGATGTTGTCGTTGATCGTAGCGTCTGCGCGACGAGCTATGATAAGCTCCACACCCTTGCTAAATCCGTCTGCTGTGACGATCTCGGCGCCATAGCTGCGCGCCATGTCAGCCCAGTTACTGGTAGCAGAGTGGACGCTTTTTTTGCCTTTAAGATCCGCAAAACTCTTAATCTCCTCGTTATCAGCTCGCACTACTAGCGCAGCATAAGCCACGGTATAAGGCTCGCTGAAATTATATTTTTTCTTGCGCTCCTGCGTTATGCTTACTTGATTCATCGCTATGTCTGCTTTGCCTGCGTCAAATGCCGCGAGCATCGCATCCCACGGTGCGGTTAAAAATTCCGCCTTTAGCCCTAGCTCTTTTGCCAGCGCGCGAGCGATATCGACATCAAAGCCGGTAAGATTATTTTTCTCGTCATAGAAAGAATACGGCGAGTAAGTCCCCTCCGTGGCTATTACGAGCGTGCCCTCTTTGAGCGTCTTAGCGCTTATGGTAGCGGTGATCAGCGCTGTTGCGAGCAGGGCTTTAAATATTTTCATTACATCTCCTTGAAATTTAGCTATCGCTCGCGCTGCGAGCAGATGCGCGATTATATCGTGCGGAATATATAATTTTTATTAAAAATTTTAAATTTTAGTAAGATGTGATACAAAATTTCGCCTATATGGCAAAACTTTAGCGTCATATATTTTTAAAATTCTGACAGAGGTGATTTATAAAATTTCAGTTTATTAGGTAAAAGTATCGCAGACGGAATTTAGCCTGCGATATAAAATAAAATTTGCAAGTATTTCGAGGCGATTTTTTGAGTTAGAAGCTAAAATTTTGCGCAAGCTAGACTTCTGCTTGCAGTTGCGAGCGCAAGAGAAGCAAAATTTCTCTCAAAAGCGCTCGCAA
>CAUUSU010000217.1:0-3417 GCA_963547835.1 uncultured Campylobacter sp. | reverse complement strand
CTTTTTAAATTCCGCGTAGAAAAATATCCCCCTGCTGCTACGTCGTTCGTCAGTATGAGTCACGCAGACATCCGCAAAGCTAAAAAATACTCCGTCATAGACGCCTGAAATTTTATCTTCGCAATCAAAATAGCTTATGCCGTCCACAAATAGGCCGCTAGCGCGCAGATACGCCGGCCGAAACGAGCCTGAAATTTCATAGCGGCAGCCCAGGCTCGCGATATAAGGCGCGATATATTGGTGTTTAAAGGCGCGGACGAATTTTTTGGATCTATTGTATTTGATCCGCTCCAGCACGGCATCCGCGATATTAAACAAAGAAAGGCAGATGGTTACGAGTGCGATGACGAAGCGCAAGGTATCATTCTCGCACATTTCTACGCCTTTGGCAAGCATCCACAGCAAGGTGCAAAAGATAAATACGCGCACTATATTTGCATCTTTATTCACTACTCTGAAAGAGATGCTGCCGCAGCTAAATATCACTATGATCCAGCAGAGACCTACTGCTGCTTCTTGATCTCTAAAATTGAAAAATAGCCACAACGCCGAGGCTAGCACCGCTAGTACTATTATCGAAAACGCCGCACCTTTGTGCCGCTCCGCCTCTTCCAGGATGCCGAGTCTTAGTTTTTCCAGTTCGTTTGCGGTCATCTTTCTCTTTCTAAATTTAGCTAGTAAATTTTTAAAGCTTAGCTTCGAACTCGCCTCTAAATTTAAATGGCTAAGCTTTAAAATTTATAAAATTCCGCGGAATTTCGCTCTTTAAATTTAGCGTAAAATTTAGCTTTGGCATAAAATTTCTACGATCACCTGCGGCAATAGTTCATGCTCGATCTCGTGGATTTTGGCCTCATAAGCTTCAAGGCTCATGCCTGCGCTCTTCTCAAACGCGCGCTGAGCGATGATCTTGCCGCCGTCAAGCTCCTCGCTGACCCAGTGCACGCTCACGCCGCCCACCTTCATATCGCTCTCAAAGCTCTCTTTAATCGCATGCGCGCCCTTAAAAAGCGGCAGCAGCGACGGGTGCAGGTTTATCGCGCGAACCCTGCTCGTAAAAACGGGAGTGAGAATGCGCATAAAGCCCGCAAGCACCGTAAGCTCCGCACCGCTTTTTTCGATCTCGCGCACGAGGGCGGCGTCGAATTCCTCGCGGCTAGCGAAGTCTTTGTGATTTAGGATCACGCTTTGAAGCCCGAATTTCGCGGCCTTTGCGATACCGCCGGCGTCAGCTTTGTTGCTTAGCGTTAGCACGACTTCGATTTTAGTACCCCCAAAAGTTTTGCCGTGCAGCTTCTGCAAGATCGCCTCTAAATTTGAGCCGCCGCCGCTAAAAAGCACGGCGAGCTTTTTTACAGCCATTTTACCTCCTCGATGAGATCGAGCGGATTTAGCGCGTAGGAGTTTTTGGCGAAGGCTCGCGCAGCGAGTGCGTGGGCTAGGGCGCCGCAGATTGAGGCTTGCAGAGGCGAGTAGTTTTGTGCGAGCAGCCCGCCGATGAGCCCTGCGAGCACGTCGCCGCTGCCGCCCTTTGCGAGCGCGGCACTGCCCTTATCGCAGACGTAGATGATGCCCGCTTGAGCGATGAGCGTGTTTGCGCCCTTTAGCACGAGCACGCCGCTAAATTTTTCGCTCCACGCCCGCGCAAGCTCGAAGCGCCGCTCTTGCAGCTCGCTCACGCTAAGATCCGCGATGCCCGCGATCCTTAAAAGCGAGCAAAACTCCTTCGGATGGGGCGTTATGATTAAATTTGAATTGGCGTTTAGCAGGCTTAAAATTTCGCTCTCGTAGCACAGATCGGCGTCGATGACGCAGCTTTTGTCCCGCAGCGCGGCAAGATCGATCTTTTGCTCTCCGAGGCCGCAGCCGCAAACCACGACCCGCGCGGCATCGAATGAGCTTTTTTGCATCAAAATCGGGCTTAAGTTTAACGGCTCATCGCTAACGACGCTAACTAGCCCGCTGCCGATCGCGTGCGCCGCTAGAGCCGCCATCTGCGCCGCTCCGCTCATCCGCCCGCTTACGACGTAGGTGTGCCCGAAGTCGCCCTTGTTGGTGTTTTGCTTCCTGCGCAGCGGCAGCTTCAGATCGCTTTTTTGAAGTAGAAAATATTCGCTCCGCTCCTCAAAATTTTGGCGCGAAATTCCAAGATTTGCGACCTTGATACGCCCTACATAATCCTTCGCGCCGTCCGAAAACAGCGCGAGCTTTAACGCGCCCATCGTGATCGTCAGATCCGCGCAAAATGCACCGCCTAAAATGCGCCCGCTCTTATCGATACCGCTTGGAATATCGACTGCGATTTTTAGGGATTTTGCGCTATTTGCAAGAGATAAAATTTCGCAAATTTCAGAGCTTAAGGCTCTGTTCAAACCGCTGCCGAAAATTCCGTCGATTATGCAGTCTGCGCTTGTAATCTCATCGTGCAGGACGCTCGGCTTGACGCATTCGCTGCCTAGATCACTGCATTCGTCGCCGCGCGCCGCGATCTCAAATTTAGCGCTCGTAAATTTCTCGCTTAATTTATCGCCGCCGCCAGAAATGTCCGCGCTGTTCAGGCTTTCGCGCTCGCCCTCACAAGAGCTAATGCCCTTTAAAGAGGAGACGCCTGCGCTTTCATGCGCGCAAGTATCCTTGCTAGACGCGCCCTTTACGTGCCCACAATCGTCTTTTGCGTTCGCAATGTCGATAAGCTTAACGCCCGCAGCCCGCGCCGCATCAGCTTGAAATTTGCCCGCCGCGCTTCTATTTTCCAGCACGCAAAGCGCGGTGCAGTTAAAATCGCCGCTTAGCTTTCGCAGCGCCGCCATCGCGTCCGCGCCGTTATTTCCGCCGCCGCAAAGCGCCAAAATGTGCGAACCCTTTTTGAGCCGCTTTCTGATCTCGCTCTCGATCCTGCAAGCGGCGTTCTCCATTAAAATTTGCTCACTCAGTCCAAATTTCGCGCTAGTCCGCGCGTCGAGTCCCTCCGTGCTAAAGAAAATTTTTTTCAAATTTCGCTCCTTATTCGAAAGCTAAGAGCCTCCAAAATATGCGCCTTGGCGATGATTTCGGCGCCTGCTAGATCGGCGATAGTGCGCGCGAGCTTTAGCGTCTTATTTACGCCGCGTTGCGAAAGATCGTAGCGGGTGATCGCCGTTTGCAAAACATCCCGCGCAGCGCTTTCGCAGACGCAAAATTTTTCAGTATCCTCGTCGCGCAGCTTTGCGTTTAGCTCGCTCTGACCCCGAGCCTTTTGCGCGCGAAACGCCCGCAACACCGCATCGGCCATCTCCTCGCTGCAAACATCGCTTCTGTCGTCCGCACCGGTCTCGTCCATCGCGACGTATATGTCGATGCGGTCGAGCAAGGGCGCGGAGATTGTGTTTTTGTAGCGCCTGATGTCGTTTAGCGAGCAGGTGCAGGTGAGGTTTTTGG
>CAUUSU010000216.1:0-3463 GCA_963547835.1 uncultured Campylobacter sp. | reverse complement strand
AAATCGGCCGCCGCGCCGCGCCTAAATGCCCGCGATGCCGCGATTTTCGTCGGCAAGAAGCTTGGCATCCGCGTGGTTTTGGGCTCTGCGACGCCTGCGCTTAGCACCTACGCGAAGCAGCCGCACTTCCGCCTGCGCGGCACCTATTTTAGCAGCGCCAAACGCTTTATTTTCGATGAGAGCGAGACGGGGCTGAGCCCCAAAATTTTAACCGAAATCGGGCGCAGCCTTGAAGCCGGCAAGCAGGCGGTCGTGTTTTTGCCGACGCGCGCGAACTACAAATATATGGTTTGCGAAAACTGCGGGCAGATCGTGCGCTGTCCGTTTTGCGCCGTCGGGATGAGCTATCACGCGGACGCTGCGGCGCTGAAGTGCCATTACTGCGGCTTTAGCACGTTTTACAAGGCTTCTTGCGAAAACTGCGGCGGCGAGGTGATGCAGGCGCGCAAGATCGGTACGGGCGAGCTCGCGGCACAGCTTGCGGCGCATTTCCCGAGCGCTCGCATCGCAAAATTTGATCGCGACGAGATCACCACGCAGCGCAAGCTCGAGGCGCTGCTAAATAACTTCAACGCCCATAAAATCGACATTTTAGTAGGCACGCAGATGCTTAGCAAGGGGCACGATTACCATGGCGTCGATCTTGCGGTGATAATGGGGATTGACGAGCATCTGAGCTATCCCGATTTTAGGGCGCGCGAAAAGACGCTAGCGCTTGCGATGCAGGTGGCTGGCCGCGCGGGTCGCTCGGGGCAGGGCAGGGTCGTCATACAGACGCGCCAGAGCAGCTTTTTTAGGGATTATATCGAAAACTACGATGATTTTTTACGCGACGAGGCGGAGTTTCGCGAGGGGCTTTATCCGCCGTATATGCGGCTTTTGCGCGTGCTGGTCTCGCATAAAAACGAAAAAGCAGCGAGCGAGATAATGAATGTCGCGCTTGAGCTTTTGCGCCGCAAACAGGCGGGAGATAGCGCGTTTGCATCGCATGACGGGCTGGACGCGAGGCAAGCAAATTTAAGCGCTTTAAATTTAGAAAATTCTGCGCAGCAGAGCGGCAAGCAAATATCAAATTTTAAATTTCAAAGCTCGGATCTGTGCGGGGGCGATGTAAATTTAAACCGCCAAAACGTTTCAAATTTAAAAAATGCCGTGCAAATTTCAGCTTGCGACGCAGGCGCAGGTAGCGTAAATTTAAAGCCCGAAAGAAACGGTGCCGCGCAAAATTTTATAAATTTAGCGGCTGAAAATACTGCCGAAAATTCCGCTCAATATTTGAAAGAGAAGGCGAGCGAGAGCTTTGAGATCATCGGCTATGGCAAGGCGGGCATCGCCTATATCGCGTCGAAATTTCGCTTTGAAATTCTGTTGCGAGCTAGTTCGCACGTGCCGTTGATCAACGCCGCGCGCGCGCTTGAGCATCTGCCCGTCGAGATCGATATGGATCCCGTAAGCTTCGGCTAAGCGCGATTTGGTAAATTTTATTCTATAAATTTGACCCGCAGAATTTTACGCGATACGCCGATGAATTGAGGTAAGAAAATAGATTTTGGCGGCGGTAGACCTTGCCGTCTTATAATTTAAAAAGGCAACGATTTGAAAAAACTACTTAGAAATTTTATGATTTTTGCGGGTTTTATCTTTATGTTATACACCTCCTATTTTCTATATTTTTATTCTAAAAGAGCCGAATATGCGGCTATTTTATTGCAAAAGGCGCTTAGGTATGAAGAGGAATTTTTTACTGAAAAAACACAAAATTTAGACCGGTCTGAGCAAACCAAGCTACGACATGAGTTTGAAAAAGAGAGATCAAAACTAGAAAAATATTGCAGCGATGCCATAATAAACGGCGAAAATGGTCATTGCAAGGTTTATTACAACCTCGATTTCGACTATATCCATTTTTACGACGGGCGAAATCAAGATATCGCGCTGGGCTACGACTTTGATAACGAAAGCATTGAATTTTATAAAAAGCTCGCAGATCATTATGATTACGAAGGCAAAAAATGCAGATCGCGCAGAGTGTATAGCGAGCACCATGCGACATTTGCCATTGATAATTTTGAGCATGCAAAATTTTGGTTGGGAAATTACGGCGAATTTACCCTAAAAGATCCATACATTCATGAATGTGAATAAAATCTATTATGCTTAAAGCGAAAGGATAAATCCGCTAAAATGCCTATAAATGGAGCAATATGAGAGTATTAAAATTTATTTTTATAATAGCGGCGTCTATTTTGTTTTGTTATGTGGCGGAGGAGCTTATAAATTATTTGATAATTAAGCCGCGCATTCCTATGGAATTTACCGATATAAATTTAACTAAAGCCGGCAATAAAGCGGAATTATATATAAATAACAAAGATGATAAAATTTGTAGATATTTTACTTTGGATTTTGTCTCATACGATTACGATAGAGATATGAAGCTCTTGGATGATGAGTTCGCAAATACGTATATAGGAGGGGAATACGACGTGAACGAAACGCTGCTGCGCGGTACCAAAATACCGCTAAGTCTAAAGATATACAAAATAGATAATGAGCCGAATAAATTTGGACGCGGAAAGGAGTATTTTTATTATAAGTTAAAACCCGTGTTTGCAGAGGTGAGGAATTTACGCCCCGCGTATATGCAAACGAGTATTTATAGGGGCGAGAAACACTATGACGCATATAGTGCGACGATCGCCTGCACGCCCTTACAAAAAGGTATGTATAAGGTAGAACTAGAGAATTTACAAGATTTGCCTATTTTTTCGAATGTAAAAATTTATTTTACTACGAAAGATAGCGGTCTTAAATATTAAGAGGGCTGCAAGAAAAGGTATTTGATAATTGCGATGTAGAAGCTAGTTCGTACAAACCTTTGTTTCTAGGCTTTTTATTTCGCGTTTGTAATAAAAATATTAAGCAGCATTTAATCCGCCGCACAATACAATATATCGTAAATATCATTTGAAATTTAATGAAAATGCAGTTAGATTTTGTGCGCCCATTCGCACTTTGCGGATATCGAGGGTAGCCGTTAAGTCTAATTACCAAACTTGCGATAGCGTGCGCTTTTTGGGCTACCATCTATGTTTATCTAAAGGAACACAATGAAAAATCCGCTTCGTTACGTGGATTATTGTAATGATTTAATAAAATTCGGCTTTGCTAAAAAGCATAATTTTTTAGCAATGATTGCCGTATTTTCTATGGTTTTTATGCCTATATGTTTTTTGGCTGCTTATGCAGTTGCACCTAGTGAGAAGTCCTTGCGGAATCCATATATTTTTTCCGGAACAGTAGAGAAATTTTCCAGATTTCATAGTTATAAAAGCGGTAATGGTTGCAAGATATCCGTAGCGGGAAATGACAAAATCTTTTCTTGGGAATTTATCGACTTTCATATTGATACAAATAAATACGACTATGAAGAAAAATACTTTTGTGATTTTATATTTAGCAG
>CAUUSU010000215.1:0-3468 GCA_963547835.1 uncultured Campylobacter sp. | reverse complement strand
TCGCCCTGCTCTTTAAAAATTTGCCCGATCTTTTTATTGGCGTAGCTTTCGATCATATCGTCGCAATCAAGCGCGAACATCCCGCTTTGCGCAGCCAGCGCCCGTGCTACCGTGCCCTTACCGACCCCCATAAAGCCGATGAGCACGATATTACCGCTCTTCATCGCTCTCCCCTTTTTTGCGCGGCAGCAGCACTAGCGGACTGCCCGAAAGAGCAAAGCTCGCGCGCAGCCTGTTCATCAAATAGCGCTTGTAGCTAAAATGCAGCGCTTGCGGGCGGTTCATCACAAGAGCGATCTGCGGCGGCGCAAAGCCGATCTGCGCGGCGTAGTAAATTTTAACCGATTTGCCCCGCTCGCGAGGTATCGGATGCGCCTTTATCGCGGCTTCTACCGCTTCATTGATCCTTGCGGTGCCGAGCTTGCGCGTAAAATTTGAATAAACCTCCAAAATGAGCGGATAAATTTTATGGATCCGCTTCCTGTCCGTCGCGCTGACGCTGATGATCGGCGCGTAGGAAAGGAATTTAAACCTATCGCGCAGATCGCGGCAAAACTCGTCGTAATCGCGCTCGCAAAGATCCCATTTGTTTAAAATTATGATGAGCCCGAGTTCAAATTTAGCCGCAAGCCCCGCGATGCGCTCGTCCAGCTCGTTTAACGGCTCGCTTGCGTCAAGCACTAAAAGCGCGATGTCAGAGCTTTGTAAAATTTTTTCGGTACGATTTAGCGCGAAACGCTCGATGCCCTCGATCTTGCCGCGACGGCGAATGCCCGCCGTGTCGATAAACTCGAGCGTGCGCCCCCCAAATTCCGTGCTTTCGTTAACCGGATCGATCGTCGTGCCCGCATAATCGCTCACGACCGAGCGCTGCGAGCCCACAAGCGCGTTTAGAAGGCTTGATTTACCGACGTTTACCCGCCCGATGATACCCACGCCGATGGTCTTGTCTGCATAAAATTCCTCGTCGCGCCCCTCTTTCGGCTCGCCTTCGTCGTTGAAGCCCTCTATAAAATCATCAAAAATTTCATCCTCATCCTGCTGCGCGGGCGCAGGGTCCAAAAAGCCGTAGATCCACTCTTTCAGCTCATCGATGCCGCTGTTGTGCGAGACGGAGATCGGGAAAAATTTAACGCCGAATTCGTTAAACTCCCAGCTGCGCTCCTCGTCGCGCTTACCGTCGATCTTATTGACCGCCAGGGCGATGGGCTTACCGAGTCTCTGTAGCGAGAAAAATATCCGCCGCTCATCATCGCTTGGAAGCAGCTTGCCGTCCGTCATAAAGATTATCAAATCCGCGCTCTTGGCTTCGCTTAGCGTCTTAGCCTGCACGCGCGCAAACAGCTCGGAGGCGTCGTCCAGGCCGCCAGAATCGATCACGCGCACGCGGCGATCGAAAATTTCGGCTTCGGTTCTATTGGTATCGCGCGTCGTGCCCGCAACGTCGCTCGTGATGGCGATGCGAGCGCCCGCTAGGCGGTTAAAAAGGCTCGACTTGCCGACGTTGGGGCGCCCGATGATGATCAAACTTTTCACGTTCGTCCTTGTAGTTTTTGGCGCGATTATAACCAAAAATAGATTAAAGCCAAATTCTACGCGCTCGCTCGCGCAAGTCGGGCGCCTAAATTTAGCGAAATTTATCGCGACACTAGCGGGGATGCCGCTTATAAAAAGACACCAAAACGCGCGATCCATCGCCTCAGACGGCGCGGAACTGGGGTTGCACGAAATTTTATAAAATTTTAAAACCGAAGTCTGAGCGCGAAAAACTAGCAAATGAGGCGCGGAACGGGAACAACCGCGCGAAAACATAAAAACCCTCGGCTGCGTAAATTTTGACTATTCTGCGCATACAAGCGCCGAAGTACAAAACCGAGCCGTCGCGCCCAAACGTGCAAAAGCAGGCGGTGCGACAAAATATTAAAACGGCGGAAAATTAAAATTTAATCATTATGCGTGTATAATTCCGCAAATTTAAAGGGACGCGATGAAATACAACAACTTCTTGCCGCACCATCTAAGCGTGTATTATATGCTGATGGCGTGCTTTTACAACTCTCTTACGGGCGTTTTTGCCAAGCTTTTGGGCGCGCAAATTTCATCGCTTGAGGTCGTGCTCTTTCGCAATCTGCCAGGACTTCTGATCCTGCTTTATAAAATCAAGGCTCGTCCCCGCGCGGCGCGCTTCGCAAACAAGGGCGGTCATCCTTTTACGCTCGCGTTTCGCGGCATTATCGGGATTTTGGGGCTGATGGTATTTTTTTATAATGTCGCCAACATCAGCCTCGGCGAGGCATTTACCTTTCAAAAAACGGCACCCATTTGGACGGCGATCATCGCGCATTTTACCCTCGGCGAAAAATTCGGCGCGATGGGCTGGTCCTCGGTCTGTCTCGGATTTGCAGGGATTGTTTTGGTAATTCAGCCGCAGTTTGGCTTGCAACCGAGCGATATTTTTGGAATTTTAAGCGGATTATTCGCCGCAATGGCGCTTACCTCCGTGCGCGGGCTGCGCAAATATTATAGCTCCGATACGATCATCCTCTCGGCGCTTCTTGCCGGCACGCTGATGCCCGCAACACTTATGATGGCGGCGGAATTTATAGATGCGCCGGCGCTTAGCTTTATGCTTTGCAAATTTAAAATTCCAAACGCACAGGGCTGGCTTTTTGCCGTGCTTTTGGGGCTGCTGGGGCTGTTTTATCAAACTTACGTTACCAAGGCCTACGCCGCGACGCGCAAAGCGGGCATAGTAGCTACGATCAGCTACGCAGACATCATCTTTTCGACGCTATTTGGGCTGCTGCTAGGCGACGCCCTGCCCGGTTTCATGGCGCTTGCGGGCATGGCACTCATCATCGTCGCGGGCACACTTGTGGCAAACCGAAAGTAGCGCGCGATGAAACAAAAATTCTACTCCGCGTTTTGGCTGAAACATCTGGGCGTTTATTATATGCTCGTAGCGAGCTTTTATTTTGCGCTAAACGGCGCACTAGCCAAGGCCATGGCAGAGCATATGAGTAGCGCCGAGATCGTGTTTTTCCGCAACGTCGTAGGCATCGCGATCGTGCTATTTTCGCTACGGCGGGTAAAAAACCTGGGCCCGGGCGGCAAGCCGTGGCTACTCGCGTTTCGCGGCTTTATCGGCAGCTGCGGTATCTTAGCGACCTTCTACAATATCGCCCACATCGATCTTGGCACCGCTTTTACCTTCCAAAAGACGGCGCCCATTTTCACCGCGCTATTTTCGGCATTTTTCTTAGGCGAAAAGCTAAGCTCCAAGGGTTGGTTTGCGATACTGCTCGGCTTTGGCGGAATTTTACTCGTCGTGCGCCCGCACATCGGCATCAGCGTAACCGACGCGGTGGGAATCTTCGGCGGCATGTGCGCGGGGCTTGCATACACGAGCGTGCGCGAGCTTCGCAAACACTACGCCACCAACCTCATCGTGCTGGTTTTCGTCTCGTC
>CAUUSU010000214.1:0-3523 GCA_963547835.1 uncultured Campylobacter sp. | reverse complement strand
GGTGCGAAACAGAATTGTGATTATACAGAAGTGATGCTTAAAGGGGGCTGAATAAAAAAGATTTTAAACTAAATAAATTTTATGTTCGGCATGTGCTATAACTTCGCCGATGATAGCGCTGCTAGCATAGCCTGCGTTTTTTAAATTTACAAGCGCTCGCGCCGCGTCTTTTTCCGCTACGGCAAGCAGAAGTCCGCCGCTGGTTTGTGCGTCGCAAAGCGTTATGTCCGGCTCGGAATCGACGCCCGGTGCGATAAATTTCAAATTTTTATAGCTTCCAGCAGGGATCAGTCCCTCATCAAGGCATCTGAGGGCGCTTTTTAAAAGCGGAATTTTGCTAGGATAAATTTTAAAGCTCACGCTCTCGTTTATCATTTCAAGTGCGTGTCCAAGCATACCAAAGCCCGTCACGTCGGTCACGGCATGTATTTTTAAACCCGCTAGCGCGCCCACGGCATAAAAATTTAACAAAATCATGCTCTCTATCGCATCACGAAATTCTTCAAATTTAAGAAATTTCGCTTTGATAGCAGTAGCAATGATGCCCGTGCCGAGGGGCTTTGTTAGGATCAGCAGGTCGCCTTCGCGCGCTGTATTATTGCTCCAAAATTTACGCGGATTCACGCGCCCCGTGACGCTAAGTCCATAATAAATTTCAGGCGTAGAGATGGTGTGGCCGCCCACCAAGACTCCTCCGCACTCTTTGATCTTGTCTTTGCCGCCGCGCAGAATTTCGCGCAGAATTTCGTTTGAGAAATGACAATCGTCAAAACCCACGATGTTTAGGGCATTTATCACTTCGCCGCCCATTGCAAATACGTCGCTTAGGGAGTTTGCCGCCGCGATCTGTCCGAAGATAAACGGATCGTCCACCAAAGGGGTGATAAAATCGAGCGTCTGCACGAGCGCAAGATCGTCATTTATGCGAAATACGCTCGCATCTTCATTGCTGCAGGTTGACGAAAGCAGGCTTGCGTTGGGCTCGATTAAATTTCCAAGATTTTCGGTTAGACCCGCCGGGTCAAGCTTAGCGGCTCAACCGGCGGCTGCAATAAATTTCGTGAGGTTAAAATCTCTGTAGATCATAGCTTAATTACTTCGTATTTTGATAGGACGTCCATGATTTCGTATGCGTTTGAAATCTCGCCGATCGCGAGCTTATCGACTAGTTTATAGCCCTCCAGACAGCTTCCGCAGCTTAAAATTTCAGCTCCCGCTTCGTTTAGCTTTTTGATCGCCTCGAAGCATTCGTGGCCGCGGTTGGTGGTTATGCGCACGGCGTTGTTTACACAGATCACTTTCACTGGCTTTTCGTCTAAGCTTAGCGCCGCGCCTAAAAATTTAGCAAGCAAGCTCTTTCCGATCGGGCCGCTTCCGCACTGCTCCTCGTTTAGAAATATCACCTTGCCTCTTTTTGGCGCCGTGACATTACAATAAATATCGTCGATACTTTCATCTTTAAGCTCGTCCGTTTTTACGGTTTTTATAAGCGTGTCAGCGCCCGCTTGTGAAATTTGCGCCTCAAAGCCGTTTTTAGACAAAAAGCGTTTTATGTTTTCGCGCGGCGCTACGTCGTTTACTAAAATTTCTAAAGTCTCTCCGATTTTTAGCTCGCCGAGGGCTTTTTTAGTGCGTAAAAGCGGTTCCGGGCAATTTAAATTGCGACAATCTAGTTGCATATGTAATCCTTAAAAATAAAAATTCTTTGAACCTCAAAGCTAATGCGAGCCCCACGCAAGCAGGCCCGCATAAAATTTACCCAAGTTATAAGCGCGGGTACTTCGCTTCAAATTGCGATTTAGCGATCTGCCCTTTATCGAGCAGCTCGCGATACCAGTAGTGGTGAAGTACGTAAACTTCCTCCTCCGGCTTGTGTCCGTCGATCATCGAGTGGATGGCGCCGCTGATCGCAAAGACCGCCATATAGATATGCACGAGCAAAAATACCGCGCAGACCGCGCCCAAAAAATTATGAATAATCGCGCTTGCTCTTAAAATTTCGATCTGACTCATACCTAGCGCACTTCTCATTGCGGGGATATCGTAGTCTAAGAAAAACATCGACGCGCCCGTAGCTATCATCACTATGCCGCCTAAAGTCGCGACCCAAAACCACGCCTTTTGGCCTGCGTTAAATTTACCCGCAGGGATCGCGCGCTTCTTTTTGCTTAAATAGCCGCCCACGATCATCATCCATCTGATATCGTAAGTTCGCGGTAGCATACGCCAAAACCATGTCACTAGCATAGGCACAACGGCAATCGCAAACGCTATCGTAGCCAGTCCGTGAGCATTTTTACAAAATCTCACGAAAGCGCCGCCGCCGAATTCCTCGCCAAACATCATAATCAAGCCTGTCGGAACTAAGATCGCCCATGCTACGGCCGCTACAAGGTGGTATAGTCGCTCAAATTTATTAAATGCATAGATCGGCTTGCCCGCATGATGATCGAAGTGCTTCGGTCCTATGATCGCGTAGTGCCCAATAAAAGCTATGATTACGCCCAAAACCGCACCCAGCGCCAGCCACGCAAAAAAGCCCGAGCTTTGCAGATGTCCTTGAAATTGCAGAAAAATCGGGCCGAAGCCGTTGCCGTAGCTATCGATGTTTTCAAGCCTTGCATTGCCCCAAACATCGCTATTTCCCTGCACGATATCGGCATATTTTTTCTCCTCAGCCTGCGCATAAATACAGGCGAAAAGCGCGAGAAACAATCTTTTCATGGATTTCCTTAGATATAAAATTCAAGCCGATTATATCATTTTTTGCAAAAAATTTTCTTACAAAGCAAAATTACATTTTTGCATTAAGTGCGGAGCTAGTTTCGCCTCGCATACTCGTCGTAGCCGAATTTTTTGATCATTAAAACCTCTCCGTGCTCGTCCGCTAAGACGAGATCGGGCAGCTTGATGCCGTTAAAGGTCGTGTTTTTCACGATCGTGTAGTGGATCTGATCCTCGAAAATCACCCGATCGCCGATGTTTAGCGGCGCGTCAAATTTATACTCGGGCTGTCCGCTTTCAAGCCCCACGACGTCGCCTGCGAGGCAGGTATTGCCGCCGAAGCGGTAGCTAAATTTACCGCTCTCGCTCTCGCCGCGCACCGCAGGGCGATACGGCATCAGAACGGTATCTGGCATATGAGCTTCAGGGGAAGCGTCTAAGATAGCGATTTTAGCGCCATTTTCTACTATGTCAAGCACGCTAGCGACCAAATATCCGCACTCCCAACCGACCGCCTCGCCCGGCTCAAGATAAATTTCGACCTCGTATTTTTCGCGAAATTTTTTGATCAGATCTATCAGTAGCTCCACGTCGTAACCTGCGCGCGTGATATGATGACCACCTCCGAAATTTAGCCACTTTAGGGTTCTAAAATATTTGCCGAATTTCGCCTCGAAAACCTCGAGCACCCGTTCTAAGCTCTGAGCGCTCTCTTCGCACAGCGCGTGAAAATGCAGCCCCGATATGCCGCGCAAAAACTCGCCGTCTTGCAAGATCGCCCGCTGCAGCGCTTCAAGGC
>CAUUSU010000213.1:0-3535 GCA_963547835.1 uncultured Campylobacter sp. | reverse complement strand
GCGCCGCTTGATGAGCAAAACTCAAAGATCGTAGCCGCTAGCCTGCTCGGGCAGAAATACGGCTGGGGCGGGTATAAATTTCTTCGCGATTGCTCGCTTATGACGAAAGACTTTTTGGCGAATTTCGGGCTGTGGCTGCCGCGAAATTCCAAGGCGCAATCAGCTCGCGGCGAGCGTTTTTCGCTCGCGGGGATGAGCGCGGATGAAAAGCTTAACTTCATCGGCAAAAACGGCGTGGCGTATAAAACCCTGCTGTATATGCCCGGCCACGTGATGCTCTACGTAGGGCGGGTAGACGGCGAGCCTGCGGTGCTGCACGACATCTGGGGGCTTCGCACGATGGATGGCGGGCGCGCAGTCATCGGGCGCACGGCGATTACGTCGCTTACTATCGGTTCGGATCGCGCCGACATCGCCGAGGATCGCCTGCTGATCTCGCGTATCAGCGCGATGAGCGTGCTTTCGGGCGAGGAGGACTTTATTTCGGACGATCGGTTCGGCTCTACGGATTTCGGTGCAAATTAAACGCTGTCTCGTAAAAAATAGAGAGCGAGCTATGGGCGATGGCCTCAGAAAAAAGCAAGCAACGAGAATCGGATGCATGTAAAAAGAGCGGACCGCGCGCTACTGAGATGAGTGCAAGCCGTCGCCGCTACAGAAAAACGATGTCTTGTTTGTGTATGCAGGCGCGAACTGCTCGTCGCTATCGAAAGCGGCGCGTTGCTTGCGTATATCTCTGCGAACTGCTCGCCGCTATGGAGAAGCCCGCGAATATAAGCGCGCTCGCCGCCGTCCCTTGCAAATCGCTTCGTCTAAAACATCGCCTCTTGCGTATTTCTTACTAGCGATGCGTTTGTCGTTTCGTCGTGCCTACTCGGCGCATCGCTAAATTTTACATTTCGTGTCTTCATCGCCAATATGCGCGCCCTTGCGCCGCCAATAAAATTTTGCTTTAAAATTTCGTTTGAAATTTTAAAGGAGCCGTCGCGAGCCCGGTAAAATTTCATTCGCTCGGCCCTTAAAATTTTTAAGAAACGCTTTTCCGCTAAATGTGCAGACGGCTCTAAACGCGCCCAGACTTCAGCCGAAGCTATTATTTTTCGCCGCAAGCGGGAGCGTGCGTCATTTGCCGTCCGGACCCAGGCCGTGCAGTATGTATCCAAACTCCGCGCCGCCTACGAGGATGATTTGGTTGTTCGCGTTGCAAAGCGAGGCTACTTTGCTTACTTTCTCCGGTAGCTCGACGACGTTTCCGCGCATATCTTTAGCCGTTCTCGGCTCGCCCGCGGCGGCGTTTAGACAAAACGCTAGAAACAAAGCGGCGACGAGCGCCAAATTTTTCCTTACGAACATACTCTCTCCTTAGTGCCAAAATTTTATAAAACGTCTAGAACTGCGGCATGCCCTAGGTTTTACCCTCCCCTTAGAAAAACAAAAAATATCTCGGCGTTTTGCTCTTATACTTTAGATACTCCTGCCCGTAGGCTTGCTCGCAGTAGCGCTCCTCACCGAGGACCACGAGATGGTTGTATATGGCAAAGGGCACTATCACTAAGAGTAGCCACAGCGACACCGAGGCGATGCAAACGCCAGCCATGCCGAGGAAATAAAAGAGATACATCGGATTGCGCGATAGATGGTAGATGCCGCCTTGTGCGGCTCTGTCCGCAGGGGCTGCCGCATAGTCGTAAAACGCCTTGATAAAGCCCGCAAAAGCCGCTACGTAGATCACCGCTCCGATCCAAAACCACGCGCTGCCCGTCTTAAGCGGCACAAAGACCGATAAAATAAGCAGCGCTACTTGCAGCAGCGAGCTTATGATCGCATTTCGCTTGTCCGCGAGCGTGTACCACGAGGTATCGGTGGCGCGCCTGCCGACCTCTTTGTAGATAAACATATACGCGAACTGTATCAGCACCATCGCAAATGAGGGTATCCAAGCGCCCGCTAGAGAAGGCTCAAGCGTCGTAAAAAATGAAATTTCCATGACCGCTTCCTTTGCTTTAAATTTTATCTTGCAGCTTTGTTTTGTCCTTGTTTGTTTGCCGTTGTTTTGTCCTTTTTCGCCCGCCGTGGGTTTAAATTTTACTCCGCCTCGCACCGCCTGTTTGACATGCTGCGGCTATGTTTGCTCGGTACGCCGCCCGCCGCCGATGCCGCTTTGATGAAGTATATGGCATCGGCCTGCTTGGTGCTATTTGTTGAAAGAGACTTCGGCGCTGGTAGAATGGCGGTCTGCTCGACGCCGATGTGCCGCCGCACGATGAAACATTCTGTGCCGATGTACTCGCTGCCTACTACACAATGAAACTGTTCGGCACGGGCGTCGCCTACTTGGTGAGACGTTTGAAGTCGATCTATCGCTTGTTCGGTGCCGCGTCTTATTTACCCTCCGGGCTAAGTCCTTTTAAAATATAGCCAAATTCCGTATCGCTTAGCTCGTAATTCATAAATTTTTTATAAAACGCCTTCGTTTCGGCTTTTACGTCGATGTCGGCAAAAATCTCCGGCTGGATGGTTTTCGCCGCCCATAAAATTTGAAGTACCGTATCCGCGCCGTATCGATCCCAGTTGAAAACCCCGCGCGGATTACCGTAAACGCGTCCGTTTTTGACAGCATCCGTGCCGCTGTAGATCGGGCTAGCTTTGATCTGAGCTACCGCATCTTCGTTGTGAACGCCGCCCACGATTATGATCTGCGGGTTGCTCGCGATGATCTCCTCGGCGGTGATAGTCTTCATAGGGCCTTTGGTGGCGGTGATCGCATTCGTTCCGCCGGCTAGCTCTATCCATGAGTCGATTAGCGTGCCCTTGCCGTCGATCTTTAAAAGATCGCTTCCATCTACGATGTGAAGGACGCGCGGGCGCTTATCGGGGCTTAAATTTGCGGTGCGGCCGCTAACCAAAGCGATATTTTTATCTAAATTTGAGACCAGATCCTTCGCTCTTTGCGGGGCGTCGCCGCCTAGCATATCGCCGCACATTCTGATGCTGCGCCTCATCTGCTCGTAGTTGCTAAAGGATGCCTTTAAAACGGTAAAGCCCTGCTTAGCTAAATTTTCGCCCGCCAGTGCGGTTGAGATGATGACTACGTCGGGGTTACGGCTCATCAGCTCCTCTAAATTTACGTCGTTACTTTTTAGCAGCACGGGGATCTGCGCCAGGCGCGGATAAATTTTACGAAACCATGCGTTTTTGCTGATATAATCAGTAGTAGCGACGATCTTATCCGCTCCGCCGAGGGCTAGTAAAATTTGATTATTCGCGTGCCAAAGCGCTGCAATGCGCTCCACGTTCGCGGGGATTTTGACCTCGGCGCCGTCCATATCCTTGATGGTTCTAAGCTCTGCCGCGCTCGCAAAAAGTGCACCCGCTAAAAGCAGTAGTAAAAATTTTTTCATTTTTTCTCCTAAATGGTATTGAAATATACGCTGCGATATTACAAAAAACCTCATTAAAATTCCGTAAATTTTAACCGCTGCGATCATTTATTATTTTTCAAAGTAAATTTTTATATAATCCATTTTAAATTTAG
>CAUUSU010000212.1:0-3554 GCA_963547835.1 uncultured Campylobacter sp. | reverse complement strand
TAGCTATAATGGCGGGCGCTGCAATCGCTATGGGCGATATTTTCTGGGCTCACTCGACCGTCGGAATGGCTGAAAAGCAATCTATTGGCTTATCGAATTTCATCGGCGGTATTACCTTTAGCTGCGGTCTGATGATGGTGGTTTTTTACGGTGGGCATCTATTTACCAGCTCGGTTTTAACGGGCGTACCTGCCGCCGATGGCAAATTACCGCTAGGTAAAACTATCGGCTATTGGGCTATCGTTTGGTGCTTTAACTTCGTAGGCGGCGCGTTAATCGCGTATATGTATTATTACTCAGGACTTCCGCTTAAATATGACGGCTACATCTTGCAGCACTTCATTCCTGCAGCAGCAGGCAAAATAAACGCACCTTTTCATGAGCTATTCATCCGCGGAATTTTTTGTAACGTGTTTGTATGTATGTCTATCTGGACTGCGACCAGCGAGAGTAATCTATCGGGTAAATTCTTTGCAATTATGTGGATGATCGGCGCATTCGTAGCTTGCTCTATGGAACACTGCGTGGCAAATATGTTTATCCTAACCGAAGGTATCATCGCTAAAGGCCACTACCTTGCAGCTGCTGGTGGCGATGTAAATGCTCTTGCAAGCTCACTTCACGGCGTAACGGCGGCTCAAATAGATTCAATAAACTGGGGAAATTTCATCGTTAAAAATATGATCCCGGTTACGCTAGGTAACATCTGCGGCGGTCTATTTTTCGTAGGCTTGGTCGGATTTATGGTAAATAAATACGATATGAAAAAGAAAGACTAATCTATCGCGCTTCAGCACGATATAAACAAAATATGGCGCGGCACTTTGCCGCGCATTTTTAGTTTCTTAAATTTTGATGCGTAAAATTTCGTTCGATTCAAAATTTTAAATTCCATTGCAGCACATAAAATTACAGCTTGATTTAAAATTTTAAATTCCATAGCCTACCACTAAATTTAAAATTCCAAAGCTTTGCGTTTTGAGATAGCGGATAAAATCCAAAAGCGAATTACGCGTTAAAATTTTAAGTAAATTCAAAACAGAATTTTAGACGAGATTGCAACTCAAAATTTTATAAGTCAAAATTTAGACGAAATCCTAACGAAATTCGGGATGAAATTCTAAAACAAAACTCTTAATAAAAATTTTACGCTGTAAATTTAGGCAAAATTCTACTCTGCAACTTTAGACAAAATTTCGCGCCTAAGCCGTAACGTAAGCCGCATAAATGCTTTAAAAACTCTAGCCCGCGCCTAAACACAGTAGCTAAGCAATCTGTCGTAGTCTAGGATCAAAAACTCGTGCTGGCTGATTTTTTGAATTACGTTATCTTTTACAAGCTCGTTAAACGCGGTACTCGCGCTTTGACGCTTGAGCCCTACGAAGGATGAAAGCACCTTTAGCGAAAAGGGCAAAAAGACGTATTTGTAGCCATTTTGATGAAAATTCTGCTCGTTTGCAAGCTCGATCAAAAAGCTCGCGATGCGCCCTTTTGCATTTTCAAAAAGTATAGAGCGTGTGATTTTGCGCTGCAGCAGAATTATCTCTGTTAAAATTTTTATATATGCCTCGCAAAAGCTGCGATTTGCCAAGATCTCCCCTAGTCCGCTCGCATCGATCGTGTAAATCTCGCTGTCCTCTAAAAACTCAAGCGCGCAAATTTCATTAAGAATAGTGATATTGTCCTTGTTTAGGTAGTTGATGATGAATTCTTCGCCGTCTTCAAAAAACGAAAGCTTCGCCTGCCCGCTTTTAAAAATAAAAACTTTAGGCGCCTCGCTATAAAAAACATAGCCTTTTTTGATGACTTGGTGCTCGAACATTGCAAGCTCCTCGTCGCTAAGCGTGGCGATAGCCTCGGTTTGCAGTAGTCCCAGCCGCGATTTTTCCATATAACCTCCAAAAGCTAAGAATTATACAATGAAATATTTAGACAAAGATAAAGCTGCGCGGATTAGATTTACCATCCGCACTATGGCTGCGCATCTGGGTCGCCAGAGCTAATAAATTTTATAGCTTTTAAAATTCTAAATTTTACCCGCGCTTTGCATCGCGTAAAATTTCAAAAATTAATTGAGCTTTACGTGGCAATATTATAGCCAAAACCCGCGGCGCGAATTTACAATTCTACCTCTAAATAAAATTTCATATCATTTTATTGAAATTTTATTTAGCAAGGATATAATAATGCATATTAAAAATAAGCGGCATTTGCTCGCGACGATACCGCAAGAGAGGGAGCCTTATGCAAAAGTTAAATTTTAAAGATAACGTCTCCGAAACGCTGCTGATCAACGTCTATATGCGCCACTTGGATTTCAAAGACAAGGATCCAATCCTAAATGATCCCTTTTCAAGCGCCGCGGTCGAACAGATCGATTATGATTTTGCAAAATTTAACGACGCGCGCCTTAGCAAGACGGGTACGGTGATCCGCGCGAAATTTTTTGACGACGAGACGCTGCGGCTCGCGGCGGAATTCGACCGCCCTATCATCGTGCAGCTCGGCGCCGGGCTCGACACCCGCCCACTTAGATTGCAAAAAACCCTACTGAGCGCCCTATTTTACGACCTCGATCTGCCCGACGTCATCGCCATGCGTGACGCACTGCTGCCCAAAGCAAAGAACAATTTCAGCCTGCCCTACTCGATGCTAGATCTTTCGTGGATGGACGAGCTAGTCGCAAAGCACGGCAGCGCGGGCTACATCTTCATCTTAGAGGGCGTGAGTATGTATTTTGAGAAAGAGGAATTTAAGAAATTTTTTATCGCGCTTGCACAAAAATTCCGCGGCTACGTGCTGAGCGACTTCATGAGCGATTTTTCGGTAAAGAAATTCGATAGCAAGCGCCACGACGCGATGAAACATATGCAAAACGCACCCTTTAAAATGGGCATCGGCGGCGGCGCGGAGGTGCAGGGCTGGGATAGCGCGCATATCAGATTCGTCAGGGAGGCCGCGATGCTAAAAATGTATAAAAGCCACTGGAGCCTCAAAGGGCGCCTATTTAGCCTGATTCCCGCCTTTTGCAATGCGTGCAAGATGTTCGTTTTCAAAATCAGCGGTGATGAATAATAAGGCTTAAAATTTCAGTTGATTGCTTTGCAAATTTCGACAGCTAAGGCGCGAATTCTAAGCTGCTTATCTGGCAGGCTGGCATGCAGAGCAAACGGCACATACCGCTTTGCTTAATGCTTGAGTAAAATTATAAAAACGCTTTAAAATTTCGCTTAAATTTCTCTCGATTTATAGGAATTTAAGAGTTTTTAAAATATATTTTCGCATCTTAAATTCACGGAAAAGATCATGCAAAATTTTCTCGACAAACTCACCGCCACAATTGACGCGATCAACTCCTTTTTGTGGGGTCCGTACTTTCTAATCGCCCTACTTTGCGGCACCGGCGCGTATTTTACGGCGCGCTTGCATCTGGTGCAGATTTTTAAATTTAAAATGGGTGCGCGCAAGCTTTTCGGCAACTTCTCCCTGCATGGCGAGGCTGCGGGCAAAAGCGGCATGAGCTCGTTCCAAGCCGTCGCCACGGCGATCGCGGC
>CAUUSU010000211.1:0-3625 GCA_963547835.1 uncultured Campylobacter sp. | reverse complement strand
TTCCGCGCTCCGACATCGGATGAGGCGTATATGACCTTTAAGCATCCGGACTTTTCTATCCGTCCTAATATATTTTTAGAACCAGAAATCGCAAGGACGAAAGAGATCGCTCTTACTTTTTATAGCGAGAGAAGCCGCATAACTTTCGATGTTTTTAAGACGGATTATAAAAATTTTATCGATCTTGAATTTTTGGGAAATTTACAAGTCGTAGATCAGCAGATACCGTATCCGTTTTATCAAAATGTAAACCGAGATAGCGCCAAAGTGCATGGATTTGAGATAAATACCCATCTGGAGCTCGGCGATGTATCGGAGAGCCTGGAGGGATTTAGGCTGGGATATAAATACAGCAGACAAAAAGGCAGAATGTCGTGCGCCAGCAACGGCTCAAACGCCAATGATTCAAACTCCGGATGCAGTAGGGGCGAAGAGGTGCCGATGAATGCGATCCAACCGCCTACTTCCGTCTATAATATCGGCTATTCTACGCCCGGCGACAAATATGGCATTGATCTTTTCATAACTGACGTAGGAGCCAAGAAGCGCAAAGATACCTACAATATGTATTGGAAAAGCCAAGTCGAAAGAACGGATCCATATTGGGGGCACATCGATGCTTCTATAGTAAACGGAGAGCCCGTAACCGATAATACCAAAGGTTGGCGAAGCGGTGATTATACGGTAGTGGACGTTATTGCTTATGCAAAGCCGCAAAAAAATTTTAACTTTAGTCTAGGCGTTTACAACCTAACCAACGCCAAATATATCACTTGGGATAGCGCCCGCTCGATCAGGGCTTTTGGAACGGTCAATATGATCGATCAGGCGACGGGTGCGGGCATCGGCAGGTTTTACGCGCCGCGCAGAAATTTTAGATTTAACTGGGAGGTAACGTTTTAGTCCTTGGTGTGTTTCGATCCAAAATTTAAAACGAATTTGGATCGAAGTCTCGATTTGATCGAATTGAGCCCTGCTTTGTAATTTACGCTTTAAATTTATATCCAATGAGCCTTTACAACGCAAGAGCAAGATCGCTTCGTATTTTTGGCATTTCGATAAAATTTTTAGCGATATAATTTTTGCCGAACGGTAACATTTTGTGCGCGCATTAAATTTGTATATCGCCGCTTTCGTTTATGCGGTTTTGGCTCAGAACCTACCGCCGTACGGTATAAATTTTACATTTCTATCAATAAAGCCTTTTTTACTAAGGTCAAAGGCAAACTTTCATATCACCTAAATTTGCTAGCCGTATGATCCTAATAAAGACAAGTTAGAAGTACCGAAGACATTTGACAACCGCACGCAAAAACTACGGCAGCTGGATGAGACCTACGATAAGGCGCACAAGAGACGATGCTTAAGACAAATGATTTTTTATTTATGCGTTAATACGCGGAAAAATAAAGACAAATTAGCCTCTATTTTTCTCGATTTCATATAAAATTTTGATTTTTTTACAAGCTCTTTGCAAGATGCAGAACCCTAAGGCAATATA
Source organism: uncultured Campylobacter sp. (assembly GCA_963547835.1). Classification (GTDB taxonomy): domain Bacteria; phylum Campylobacterota; class Campylobacteria; order Campylobacterales; family Campylobacteraceae; genus Campylobacter_B. Next base: position 2,124 of record CAUUSU010000211.1, on the reverse strand, counting down.
TAATAAAATGGACAACTTACTAATGCCGTAAAACCATATGGGAAACGTTACGATTAAAAAAACTATTAATATAAAATCCCAAATTATAGCTAGAGCCTGTTTCACTCTCATATAATTTGAATACTTAGCTAAAATCGAAATATGCGTTATGCTGGGCGACTCAAGGGAAAGATAACAATACGTTACCTCGACTATATCGCCGTTATCAGCAAACCATTGATCGGGATAGTCGAAAAATCTTATTCCTTTTACCTCAAATGTTATATACAGTCCGTCTCGCCCCCAGTCTGTTTCTAAGTTTTCTATCTTGCCGATAATTTTGAAAAATTTCAATTCACTTGAAGCTTTCTTTTTTAAATGCCACATTATTTTCCTCCAAATTTCGGTAAAATTTCGTAAAATACGCGCTACTTTCTGTGGCGTTCGCACTAAAATTTTAATTTTTGCATACCCACGTCAAGATAGGCGAGAAGTCCCATCAAAATCAATGTTAACGACACGCAATCATAGAAATTCGCTAAAACCGAGCAGCGTATGCGAAAACATACGTCCTTAATCTCAAAAAGCGCGAATGTGTCGATACCTTTGCGCAATGTATGGACGCGCAAATTTCGATTCTACCCGTGATTTTGCTTTTAGCTTCAGGTTTTGGCAGAAGGTTCATATCTATAGTCCATGCGCGAAATTCGCCCACTGAAAGGTACGGCGGATTAAAATGCATAGATATTGTAAAGTTGAGCTTACTTACGATAATGTTTAAAGTTCCGTCCTGCGCGAGTTAAATTTATATAATTTTAAAATCGAGCCGAACCCGAGCATACGTTCGATCCCGGGGATTTTTTATGAAATTTAAAAATTTTAAATCGTTGCTTTCAACTAAAATTTTTAAATTTTCAAATTCTCACACGCCATAGAAATTCAAATTTCGCAAATTTAAAAATTTGAATCGGGTGTGCAAATTCGGCGTAAATTAAAACTCCGTAAAATTTTAAATTTCGCTCGAATGCAGCGCAAATTTTAAACATTAAATCTAAAGTGCATCACGTCGCCGTCTTGCACGACGTAGTCCTTGCCCTCAAGGCGCATCTTGCCCGCTTCTTTCGCCCTGCTCTCACCGCCGCAAGCGATGTAGTCCTCGTAGCCGATCACCTCGGCTCTAATAAATCCGCGCTCAAAGTCGTTGTGGATCACGCTCGCGGCCTTCGGAGCCTTCCAGCCTTTCGTGATCGTCCACGCGCGCACCTCCATCTCGCCGGCGGTAAAGTAGCTGATGAGGCTGAGCTTCGCAAAGGAGCGCTTGATGATGAGCTCCAGCCCGCTTTGCTGCGCGCCCAGGCTCTGCAACATCTCGTGCGTCTCCTCGTCGCTTAAGCCTATGAGTTCCTCTTCGATCTTGGCGCAAAGCTTTATCACCTCGGCGCCGCGGGCGTTTGCGTATTCTCTTACGCGCGCGACATATTCGTTATCCTGCGCGATGCCGTCTTCGTCCACATTGGCGCCGTAGATTACATCTTTGGCGCTAAGCAGGCGCAGCTCGCGATTTAAAGCGATGTAGCTTTCGTCCTCTTTGAGCGCAAAATTTGAAGCGGGCTTGCCGTCGTTTAGATGCGCTAAAAGTTCGTTTGCGACGGCTAGCGCCTCTTTAGCGCCCTTTTGATTTGCTTTGGCTTCCTTGCCGAGGCGCTCGATCTTGCGGCCAAGCTGCTCGATGTCCGCTAAAATCAGCTCAGTTTCGATGATCTCGATATCGCGGATGGGATCGACGCAGCCTTCGACATGGGTTATGTCGCCGCTTTCGAAGCAGCGCACGATATGAAGGATGATCTCGCACTCGCGGATATTTGAAAGAAATTTATTCCCCAGCCCCTCACCCTTGCTAGCTCCGCGCACTAGGCCTGCGATATCTACGAACTCGATGGTCGAATGCACGATGCGACCGGGCTTAACGATCTGTGCTAGCTTGCCGAGCCTGGCATCAGGCACAGGTACGACCGCTTTATTGGGCTCGATCGTGCAGAACGGATAGTTCTGCGCCTGCGCGTTTTGCGCGCCGCTAAGAGCGTTAAAAGTGGTGGATTTACCGACGTTCGGAAGCCCTACGATCCCTACTGAAAGCCCCATCTA
>CAUUSU010000210.1:0-3626 GCA_963547835.1 uncultured Campylobacter sp. | reverse complement strand
CGAAGTCATATCCGGCTTTAACGCCGATTTGCGGCTGTCCGTCATCAAAACCTGCGGCTTGGTTTTTGAAATTGTATCCGCCTTCGCCACCTATGAAAAGCCCCTCCGCCATCGCGCTTACTGCAGCTAAAGAGCTAAGCAACAATGCTTTTGCAACTAAATTTCTCATCTTTACTCCTTTGGGTGAAATTTCATCTTAATGATAGCGACACGCTTCGAAACCTAGGCTAAATTTAAAGTAAATACATAACATTTACGATTTTTAGTGATAAAATTTTGAAGTATTTTTGATTTATTTATAACTAGTATAAATTCTAAATCTCAACATATAGCTTGCATTATAAATTTTATCGCTTAGTAACATACGCTTTTTAAAAGCATAATGCAATAAGAATTTACGCAATATTCCTCTGAATATAAATTTATCTTAATAACTTGTAAATCCGCGCATAATTACTTAAATAAACGGGCTCAAACAGATCTTTATCATAGTTTTCCAGCACAAAAAGTTGGATGAAGGCTGACTCAAAGACCTTTTTATCTAAGATTAAAATTCTTTGGTAATCTGGTAAAAATATCACGTAAAGATTAGAATTTTTATCTATCTGCTTAGATAATTTGACGAGTTTGCCGTTTACTTCGCCCACTTGATAATATGAATTAATAGGCATTCTTTTACCGTCATAGATTAGGTATTCAGGATCGACGCTAGGCAGCGTGCATTCATCATTTATTATGATGCTCTCTCCATCTTTACCCATTCTAATATCATAACCCACATGAATAAATGGCGTCCAAGACTCTTTACCTGTTTCTATATCTACAGTAGAAAATTTTAAGATATTAGGCAATATATCTATCATGTGCGGTACGAAATAATAATATATATCCCTAGTTTTCTGTGGAAGATTGAAATTCTTATCACTCAAAGAACTTAGGAATTTATTGATATCGGCTTCGCTATAATCTTTTTGAATTTGATATAGATTTAGTTTAAATTTATCTTCCAGTTTAGGATCAAATTTTTTACCTTGCGACTTTTGTATATATTCGACATTAAGCCTTGCCATATTAGCAGAGCTTACCTCATCTTTATTAAAGGAAAACGCACTCATAAAAGTGTATTCTCCTGCCTGTCTACCTCCAGGATCAGCTACTACTTTTACATCAGAGTAATATCTGATTAAATATCCGTAATCCCACCACGATAGCACATAATCCTCCCTGCTAGCTTTATTTTTTAGCTCTACAAGAGGATTTATAGAGTCTTTCGTAAGCGTAGGCGCAACTCGGAATTCATAAATAAAATCCATGCTAGGCATTAGTGCCAAACAGGTTAAAATAGCCAACAAAGTACTTCTAAGCCAGGTGCGTATTTCAAAGTAATTCAGCGTGAAATATATAAAATAAGCAAATCCAAGCGCTATCATCGGCGTAGCGTACATTGTAAAGCGAGTTCCACCGAAAAGCGCTAAAACTCCAAGCGCTATCATCGGCAAGGTTAAGATGAACGAACGGAATTTTATCAACAATAGAGCCAGTCCCCCTACTGCACATATGAATATAAATAGATGCCCACTAGATTCAAGCACAAATTTTATGAAATTAGCGTTTTCTACCTCATTAACCGTATTTCTAACGCCGTAGAAGTAGAAAATTTCCTCTTTGCTTACATCCTTTAAGATGTATGCTTTAAGCTGTACTGCTATGGGCGTAAGTCCGCCGAATATGACGAACGTAATTGCGACGATCACGCCCAAAATCTGAAGAGCTTTTTTGCTTTTATGGCTTGGAATTTTAATCATTAAAAAATATAAAAACGCAATTAGTGCGATTTTAAACAATAAAATATAGTTTACGATTATTGTCTCACCTTCGTAATACGCGCCAAATTTTATAACCGCTGCGACCATAAGAATAATCGCTTTGTAATTTTCCTCATTGCGTCTACTAAAAATCAAAGTATAGATTAAAAATATCACTATAATCGCCATATTTAGAGAATACGAGCTAGGATACCACCAATCATAAATCACCGTAAAAATGGCAGGTAAAGCAAAGCTGCTCTGCGTGCCTCGCTCTATGAGCCTAATCAAAGCCCATAGCGTTAGCAGCGGCAGAGTAACATTTAACATATCGCTATCGAAATACCCGCCCAAGGTCCTGACATAATACCCCGGCAGCACGCAAGCAAGCAGCGCCGCGATGATGCCTGCGCCTAGGATCTTATACTCTCTTGCTATCAAAATAATCGGTACGGCCACCAGCGGCGCTAAAAACACGCTCATATAAATCGTAATGCTATTTAGGCTGACTGGTAAAATTTTACTAAGCAAAAATGCCAGAGTTGGGATCGACGCGCCGTACGGGCTAAGATCGCCCGGCTGGTGAAAGCCCGCTATCATATCGCGCGCGCCCTCGGCATTCGCAAAGGCGTCGTTTGTTGTCATAATGAGCTCGCCGTCAAAGGAAAACTGCTCGATCCCGCTAGCCCAATATATCCAAAAAAACCTGCATGCCACGCCGAATATATAAACCAGCGTCATGATCAGAAAAATATCCATGCGCGAACATTCGCCGTTTGTAATTCTAAATTTTTGCATCTTTTTCCTTGATTTGCCGTTTGAAATACCGAGCGGCAGGGTTAAAATTTGCCTCTACAAATTTTACTCGCTTTATCGCGCCCGCGTTACGTCTTTAACGACATTGTTTAATTTGCGTTTATTATAGCAGAATTTATCGATATTAAAAGCAAAATTATAAAAATAACCGAAGTCAAGCCGTTTAGAATTTAAATTTGTGATATGCAATTTTGGCGACCACCAAAAAATACGATACATAAAGATAGAGATTAAAATGTAAACTAAATATCCAATATAAGGCAGATACAAAACAACACTAAGCCAATAAACATGCGTATATCTAGCATATTATAAATTCCATCTTCTGGGTGCGGAATGAACAAATATAGGACAATAAACATAACGAACGCTTTTAAAAAATATATAATAACGTTTTATTCATAGGCATATATTTAGCGATCTATGCTATGGCTAAATAGCAGAAACAACCGGTCGTTGCAAGAAGCTTGCGCCGAGCCAGTGGATTTTTGTGGTTTAGACGAAATTCTCGCCTAATACGCGTCGCACATAAATTTACAGACGGTTTTCGTTCGTAGATTGAGCATGATCGAGCTTAGGCATCTGCCGTCCTTATTGCCGCTTAGCAGGCGCACGGCATCGCCCTCTTTCCACTGCGTGCTGTCGCCCTCGATCGTCCTGTAATGCGCGCCGTTAATGACAAGCGACTCGCCGCCTTTTAGAGTTTTATCGATCTTTAGATCGCTTGCGATCTGGCTTAGATCGCCTTTTAGGGCATTTGCGATTAGTTTTTCTTCGGCCTGCTCATGCGTCTTCATTGAGCTTTTAGCAAAGTCCGGCACCTGCATAGTTTCGGTCTGAGCCGAAGCAAACACGGCTAGAACGCAAGCGGCGTAAATCAATTTCATATTTTCTCCTCGGTTTTTTCAAAATTTCGGCGATTATAGCAAAGTTTACTTAAAAATTTCGGTCTAAATTTAGCTAGAGTTTAAATTTAAGAAACCGCCCGTCTGTTTAAAACAGAGC
>CAUUSU010000209.1:0-3645 GCA_963547835.1 uncultured Campylobacter sp. | reverse complement strand
TATATAAATTTTGTCTTAAATTTACGCCGCCTTGTGCGCACGAAAGTGATCTGATCGGAAATCAGATAAAGTCGCGCGCTCTGGCGTGAAATTTAACCGCGATTTGGGCGGGTCTAAGTTTCATAAAATTCCGCGGTTAGAATTTTAACGCCGTTTTAAGATTATTTTTGTAAAATCACATTTCTTTTTCACCGCTGGCGGGCTCATAGCTCAGTTGGTTAGAGCATCCGGCTCATAACCGGATGGTCCTAGGTTCAAGTCCTAGTGAGCCCACCACCACAAAATTTTAGCTTTTTACCGCATCGAAATTCGCAAAATTCCATAAAATTTTATGCGTCGTTTTTACTTTGAAATTCCGCTTCATAACTTCAAAAGACAAAGCTTGCCGCATAATTTCAGCTTTATGGTTAAGCTCGCGATTGAATTTTCAAATTTAACTTTCATTTGGCGACCGATTAAATTTTATTTTATGGCAAGTTGCAGTAGAATTCCGTTAAAATTCTTAGTGCAGGGAGATGTCCATGTCAGAAAATCAAACGAAAAAAGGCGGAATTTTAGCCTTTTATTTTAACTCAAGCTTGCTTTGGCGCATCATTATCGCTTTAGTGTTGGGCTCTGCGATTGGTATGTTACTACCTAAAAATATGCCGGTGGGTGATACCACGTGGGTGGCGATTTTAACACCTTTGGGAGATCTTTTCGTGCGGCTTTTAAAGATGATCATGGTGCCGATCATCATCTGTTCGCTGATCGTGGGCACTAGCAGTATCTCGCCCGCGCACCTGGGCAAAGTAGGCGTTAAGGCGATCATATTTTACGCTATAACAACGCTTTTTGCGATCGTCATCGGCCTAGCGTGTGCGTTTGTATTTTCTCCAGGTAGCGGGCTTGATCTAAGCGATGCGTCCAAGGCTGTCGAAAAGGCAGCGAACGCGCCTAGTATGAGTAAAATTTTGCTTAATATAATTCCTACGAATCCTTTTGATTCCATAGCCAAGGGCGAAATTTTGCCGATTATCGCATTTTGCTTATTTTTCGGCGTGGGGCTTGCGTTTTGCCGCGACAGTAATGATGCTCGTATCAAAAATTCTGCCGATACGGTTTATAATTTTTTCGACGGAATGAGCGAGATTATGTTTAAGGTCGTGCACTGGGTAATGCAATACGCACCAATCGGCGTTTTTGCGCTAATGTTTGTAGTGTTTAATAAAAGCGGTATCGAGGCTTTTAGCTCGCTACTAAACGTTACGATTACCCTATACGTGGGACTTGCGATCCAAGTATTTGCAGTTTATTGCGTTATTTGTATGCTTATCGGAGTTAGCCCGATTAAATTCCTTAAAAAAGTGCGCCCGCCGATGCTTACGGCTTTTGTTACACGCAGCTCCAACGGCACGCTTCCTATTACGATGCAGACTGCCGAAGATATGGGAATTCCAAAGGCGATCTACGGCTTTGTTTTGCCCGTGGGCGCTACGGTGAATATGAACGGCACGACCGTGTATTTGGGCGTGTGCACACTTTTTATCGCTAATGCTTGTGGTATCGATCTAAACAGCAGCCACTACCTCACGATCATCATCACTTCGATGCTTGCGGCGATCGGAACTGCCGGAGTTCCGGGAGCTGGTGCGCTAATGCTGCTTTTAGTGCTCGAGTCTATCGGCGTCAAGGTAAGCGGTAACGTAGCGATCGCTTACGGAATGATTTTGGGCATTGATGCGATTTTGGATATGGGGCGAACCTCGATGAACGTAACGGGCGATGTTGTCGCGTCGATCTACGTCGCAAAGAGCGAAAACGAAATGGATATGAGTAAGTGGGAGAATTAACCCAAATAAAATTTAGAAAGGACGAGCTATGAAAAGAGTTGGAATTATCGGCGGAATGGGACCTTTGGCGAGTGCGGATCTGTATATGAAGATCATAGAAGAGACTGCGGCGAGCAGCGATCAAGAAAATATTCCGCTTGTAATCGATAGCTATCCGCAGATCGAAGATCGCACGGCGTTTATCTTAGGCAAAGGTGAAAATCCGCTTCCGCGCCTAAGCGAGAGCGCTGTTAGGCTCAAAAATGCAGGCTGCAAGGCGTTTGCGATGGCGTGCAACACGGCGCATTTTTTCGCAGACGATGTAGAAGCTGCGGCGGAAATCCCGCTAATTCATATCGCTGAGGTCACCGTAAAAGCGATCTGCAAAAATTATCCAAACGCCCATAAAATCGCCGTGCTAGCCACTATCGGTACAAAAAAAGCTAAAATTTACGACGATCCGCTCAAAGAAGCGGGGCTAATCAGCGTGGAGCTTGGTGAAGAAAATCAAGCGGTTTTGATGGATTGTATATACAAAGGCGTTAAGGCGGGCAAGACTGCCGAATACGTGGGGGCTTTTGAGAATTTGCTAGGCAAAATCGATGCTGATATTTACGTCGTTGCCTGCACCGAGCTGCCGCTATTTTTGCCGTTAATCAAAAGCGATAAAATTTTCGTTGATCCTACTAGAGAGCTTGCTAAAGCGATCGTGGAATTCTCAAGATCATAGAGCCGCAAGGCTTTGCAAGCGCGAATTTTAAACCGCAAAATTTTACGATGATCTAAGTCGTAGAATTTTGCGGAATTGCGTTAGCTCAAAATTCCATCGAGGCGGATTTTTACGATAGCAAAATTTCATTACAGTATTTTAAACTTAAAATTTTGTCAAAATTTAATCCGCAAGATCCAGAATGTAAAACCTCCGAAGTAAAATTCCGTAACAAAATTTGCTCGTAAAATTTCGCGCTGAAATTTAAGCTAAAATTCCACTAAATTTGACCGTTTCTAAAGCCCGAATTTAATATAATCTCCAAATCAAAAAAGGACCAAAAATGAGCGACTACACCCACCTGCACCTTCATACTGAGTATTCGCTGCTAGACGGCGCGAATAAAGTAAGCGAGCTCGCCGAGCTTTTACAGAGCCGCGGCACCAAGGCGTGCGCGATCACCGACCACGGCAATATGTTCGGCGCGATAGACTTTTATCAGACGATGAAAAAGCACGGCATCAAGCCGATCATCGGTATCGAGACCTACCTGCACAACCACGAGGATATCGGCGATAAAAGCGACCGCCAGCGCTATCACTTGATACTGCTTGCTAAAAACGAGACGGGCTATAAAAATTTAATGTATCTTAGCTCGCGCGCGTTTTTGGACGGCTTCTACTACTACCCGAGGATCAATAAAAAAATTTTAAAAGAGCACAGCGAGGGGCTCATCTGCTCCTCGGCGTGCCTAGCGGGCGAGGTGGAATTTCATCTAAACAGAAGCGAGCGAAATTTAAAGCGCGGCGCGGGCGGCTACGAAGCGGCGAAAAAGGCGGCACTTGAATATAAGGAAATTTTCGGCGAGGATTTTTATCTCGAGATCATGCGCCACGGCATCGGCGAGCAATTAAACGTCGATAAAGACCTCATCCGCCTTTCGCGCGAAATCGGCGTCAAGATCATCGCCACAAACGACGCTCACTACTCGCGCAAGGATCGCGCCAAGGCCCACGACGTCTATCAGTGCATCTCGATGGGCAAGACGATCAACGACGGCGACCGCCTAAAACACGTCGTTTCGGAATTTTACGTAAAAAGCGACGAGGAGATGAGGCGGCTTTT
>CAUUSU010000208.1:0-3659 GCA_963547835.1 uncultured Campylobacter sp. | reverse complement strand
GCGCCGCCGCAAATATCGCGAGCGAGCTTGGCGTCGCGCCGCCTAGCGATGCGGATACAAACTCCGGCGCAACGGCAAGCGCAAGCTCTAGCGGAGCAGACACGAAAACCCGCACAACAGACGTAAATTTTAAAGGGCGCGATGCGGGCGCGGATAAGCAGGCTGCGGCGATCTACGTGGTTTTCATCAACCAGCCGATATTTTCGAGCAGCCGAGGCGAGCTGCACCTGAGCCTAAACGAGCGCGGTTACGCCGATCGCGCCGTTTTGAAGGACGTGCTGCTCTTCGGCGACATCCGCGCGCGGCTTGTGGAATGAGACTTCGTAAATTCGAAAAATGCCTGAGTTAAAAATTTTTAACTCTTAAAAGATAATTTGGCGCGTCTAGATCTTTATTAAATTTTAGTTTCATATATTTTTTAAGCTCGTTATATTCTTTATTAGTGGGTATAAATATAAAAAATTTATTGTAAAGCGCGTCTATAATTAAAGCATCGACAAACCTACATGAAAATAATCCGCCCTTAAACAGATGAAAAATCATTTGCGGTATAAAAAGAAAGATAATTGCCCCCATGCAGCAAAATAACATTATAAAGACTATCATAGGGTCATCAAATATCGCGCCATAAATATAAGCGATTACGTATATAGTAAGACAGGTTTTTCCTATAATTCTTTCCGTTTCCGTGTATTTTCGTGTTTCGCTTTCATAAACAAGTGCGAAAGTCTTTTTAAAATACAAAATATCATCAAATTTCATTACCAGCTGCTCGCCTAATTTTATACATTTTATGCTTGAGTTTAAAAATATAAATTTCCTTCCGTAGTGCTGCGAAAAACCTTTAAGAGCCCTAGCAACCAAAGGTGCGGTGAGCAAGATATTTGCAACTTTTCTATCATAAGGGATGTTGGATACTAAATTTATAAACATAGCAAAACAAAGCAACGCTACTATAGCTATAATACTTACGATCGGCATATAGTCTTTGATGATTATCGGCTCTTTATCGTAATCACGAGTTTTAGCGCCCCGCGATGAAATACCGCCCGAGTTTAAATTTTGAAATTTTACTTCATCTTTTGAGTTTAAATTTGTGCCGTTTAAATTTCTATCTCGGAAATTTGCGCCGCAAAGATAATCGGGTTGCGATTCGGGGTCTGTTTGATTAAAATTCGCATTTTTAAAGCTTTTGCTAATCAAATTTGTATCGTTTAAATTTAATGAGCTGCGATCCGTTGCATCGCTTAAATCAGCATCGTCAAAGATATCGGCGCTACCGCCTTTTCGCAGCCTTTGCTTGAAAGTCCGACGTCGTTCGTTTAGAGGCTTTTTAGGTTCCTCAAACCGCACTTTATCCAAAAAATATCCTTAAGTTTAGATCGCTCGTATTTTATAACTTCGGGCTTAAATCGCAATAAATCGCGCCCATTTCGTGAGCTTTTGATTTTATTTAAAATATGTTTTTACATCGCGCCGCATACAGCGCAATTACGGCAACAAGGGCGCGGCAACGGAAACAAACCGCGTTTTTGGATCGATTTATTTCTTAAATTTTCTTATGAAATCGCTCGCGTCCCGCGCTGCCATCGCAGGGCTCATAACGGCGATCCTGTCGGCTCCCGCGCGTAGAACGGAGGTGAAATTGCGCGACGTGATGCCACCTAGCGCGTAGATTTCGCCCGCGAAAAACTCCCGCACGGCGCGGATCAAATTTAGCCCCTTCGGCGCTAGCCCCGCCTTACAATCAGTCGCGAAGATGTGGCTCAGGCAGATCGCGTTCGCGCCCAGCTCCAGCGCCTCGCGCGCTTCCGCCTCGCTGTGGCAGGAAGCGACCAGTTTTTTGAAATTTGCACGCAAAAACTCCGCGCCGTGCGCCGCGCTAAAGCTCCGCAAAACCCCGAGCGGCAGCCATAAATTTCTCTCGCCCTTGCGCAGCGCAAAATCTGAAAAATTATGCACAAAGATCGCAGGCTGGTGGCTAGAACGCTCTGCGCTCTGCGCACCCTCCGCACTCTGCGAGCTCCCCGCATTTTTTGCACTATGCACGTCATTCGCGTTTTTTGTACTTTGCGCACCCTGCATACTTTCCACATTTTCTGCGCCCCGTACGCCTTCTGTCGCGAGTTTTGTTTCGCTTGCAGCGCCGCGAAGCGAAATTTCACCCGGTGCGCTATCATTCGCGCAGTTTGCAGCGCTGGTAAAATTTTCAGACAAAATTTCATCTAAAACGCAAGCGGAATTTTTAGGCCGTATCTCATCTGTAGCGGCACCGTGCTTGCGAGCCCCATCCGCGCAAATCTCGCTCTTGCCGCCGCCCAAATAGAGCTTTTTTGGCGAAACTTCGTCCTCGTCGCGCTCGTAGAGTGAAATTTTACCCGCGCAGGCCGCGCTCGCGTCCAATCCGCCTACGAGGGCTTGGACGGCGCAGGCTCGATCGTCGTAAATTTTATGCGGAATCGTGCGCGCGCAAACTTCCTCTGCGAAAATTCCGTCCGAGCGAGCCGCATCCGTGCCAAACCCCTCTTCGTGCGCTTCTGCCGCATCAAATTTGGCGGCGCGGATTTCATTCGGCGAAATTTCATGCGGGCAAGCTCGATCCGCGTCAAAGCTGAGCCGGTCTGCGCGATCGTAGAACTCGCAAGTGCGCAGTATATTCTTAAACAGCGCCGCATAGGCCGCTTCGTCTAAATCCTTCTCGCGCACGACGATCTCGCCTACGCCCGCCGCGGCAAAATCCGCTATACGCGCGAGCAGCGCCGCCTCACCGCCGCAGAGCACGCGGTTAGTGATGATCGTAATGCGCGAAGCAAGCTCTAAATCTGGCATCCGCCTACTCCTTTAAGCTCAACATCCGTGCGTGGCGCCGCACTCAAATTTAAAATTTTGCCTGCGATGCTAGGGATTAAAATTTTACTTGCTAGGGCGAGCGCCGAAATCCCCGCCGTCACGCCATATTTCAAAATTTCGCCCGCCCTAACAAGGGCTGGAATTTCCGCCGCAGCGCTAAAACTCAAAGCGTTCGCCCAGCTCCTCGATTTTAGTGACCTTACGTTGCCGCCGCATAAGAACCCGAAGCTCGCGCCGTTTTTAAATTTAAAATTTGCGTTGCCCGCAGGCTCGGAATTTGCGCTGCCCTTAAATTTTAAATCCGCGTATGTGTTCCTATATCTTAAATTTACACGCGCATTTTGTATCTCAAAATTTCCCGCGCCAGCTGACATGACATCGAAAATTTTATCATCTGCCATAGCGCCATAAATTTTATCGCCGTGCGCGGCGCTGCAAATCTCGCATCTAACGCCGTAAATTTCATCCATGCACGCGGCAGAATTTCGCGCTTCACACATAGATATACTCGCTCATCAGCGGCTGTAGCCCGCCGCCGCGGATCGCCTCGCAGACTTCGCTTACGCTACGCGCGTCGCTGATCTCGAACTGCTCGTCGCCCCTCTGCTCGCTGTGCCCGCCGATACCGACGCTTACGCCTGCCGAAATTTTGCTCGCCGCGATCCTGATCGCGTTGTCGCGGAAGCCCGCCCTCTCGCGCGTAGAGATCGTGATCTGCGCACTTGGCAGCAGCAGTCGATACGCGCACATGACCTGCAGCAGCTCGCGCTCGCCGACGTCTTTCGGGTTTATTTTGTCGTTGTTGATGA
>CAUUSU010000207.1:0-3718 GCA_963547835.1 uncultured Campylobacter sp. | reverse complement strand
TTATAGATCAGATGGATGAGGCGCGGCGGATGAGCGCTGGAGCGATTGACCGCCAAAAACGCATTCATATTCTGTTCGCGCAAAAAGTCCTCGTCGTAAATTTTAACGCTCACGTCGTCGTAGTTCGAGGCTAGAATTTCAGCCTCGCTCGCCATCTTTTCGGGCGTGTAAATTTCAGGGATCTCATTGACGCCGTCGCGAGCAAAATTTGCGGCGTTTGCCATCACGGTGCCCTGCTGCACGCCATAGTTCATCTTTTGCACGTCGGGGCTACTGCCGCCGTACTCCTGCGTCGAGATTAAAATTTCACTCAAGCTGGAGTTTTTTTTATCGCTTTTGTATTTGTTAAACTCATAACCGCCCAAAAGCACGCCCTCTACCATCGCCATCGTACTTCTGCGGTCGCAGCCGCATTTGTAAAAGGCGATTTTAAAATTTTTAATCGCGTAGCCCTTAAGCGCGTTGTATGCGCTCGCAAGCGCTGTGCGAACGCGGTCATATTCTAGCGCCTTGACGCCGACGTAAAGCCGCCCACTCTCAGCTAACAGCAGATTGCCCTCACCTTTGTAATTAAAAAGCGCAAACTTATCCGCGTCTTTGATAAATTCGTGATTTAAATTTTTATCTACGACTAAAATAACTTCAAAATCCGCCTCTATCTCGTTAATTTTACGATCTAGCAGTTTTACTTTCATCTCGTTCCTTTCGTGAGTTCATAAAGTGATTTTCCATACGTTTAAATAACCTAAAAAATAGATATAAAATCCCGCCTATGATAGGTATCGCAAAATACCAGTGTTGCTCGATTAGCCGCAGCCCGCTCCAGATCTCCTCGCCGAAATACCACGCCAAAACCATCGTCGCGCCCGACCAGCACCAAGCACTAAAAAGATTGATAATCGCAAATTTCTTTGCGCTGTAGCGAGTGATACCGATACTCATCGGGATGATGACGCGAAAGCCATACATATAGCGCTGCATTAAAATTATCGGCCAGCCGTAGCGTTGCAAAAGCAGGTGCGCGATCGCAAATTTTCGGCGCTGTGCCGCGAGCTTTTTACTGATATATTTTTTGTTGTAGCGACCGATATAAAAATAAAACTGATCGCCGCAAAATGCCCCAAGGCCCGCGACAAAGATACCTAGCGGCAAATTTATGTGCCCCTCGTGCGCCATGATACCGCCCAAAATCAGTGCGATTTCGCCTTCTAAAATACACCAAACGAAAAGCACGATATAGGCGTATTGGTGGTATTCTTGCAGTAAATTTTTAAGTAGCTCTTCCAAAATTACGCCTCTAAAACGCAATAAACATTTGTGCGTCGCGAAAACTCGCCTAGATCGTTTAACTCACGTAAATTTAGCAAAAAGCAGGCTTCGACGCACTTAGCCTGCGTCTGCGCGATGAGATCTAATGCCGCTCGTGCGGTGCCTCCGGTGGCGATAAGATCGTCGATTAGCAGCACCTTGGCATCTTGCACGCCGGAGAATGCATCCACATGCATCTCGACCTGATCGAAGCCGTATTCAAGGCTATATTTTTGCGAAATCGTGATATAAGGAAGCTTCTTTGGCTTTCTAATTGGCACAAAAGCAACCCTCAACCTCGCAGCAAGTGCCGCTGCAAAAATAAATCCGCGACTTTCTATGCCTACTATGTAATCAAGTCCGTAATCAGCATAGCGCTCGGCTAGATGATCAAGCAGGAAATTAAACGCCTCGCGATCGCCTACGAGCGTCGTGATATCGTAAAACAAAATACCGGGCTTTGGGAAGTCGCGCACGGTGCGGATCGAGCGAAATAAATAGCTCTTTTGCTCGCTGCTTAGGCTTTTCATAGCTTACCTCTTTTCAATCTTGCGTTTTGGATTTTTAAGCTGCAGTTTTCGCTCTCCTCATTTTGCAGGGCCTCAATGCCGAAGCGAAGGGCAGTTTTGAGCTTTTCGTTATCGCTTTTAAGCTTTGAAATTCTTTCTTCGCTCTTGCGAAGTAAGGCGTAAATTTTAGAATTTTTTCGGATCGATAGAATAAGTAGTGCTGCAAAAAATAGCGCTAAAACGCCTAATGCTACGTTCATTGCCCGCCTCCTTCATTTGGATTTGCAAAGCGCATAGTAGCGGAGGTTATACTAAAATAGGCAGAATTTATGCCTCTAAAATACGCACTAGAAAGATTTGCTTCCTTTAAATTTACGCTCGTAATAGCAGAATTCTCATCTATTAAACCCGCACTAGCACAATTTGCGTTTTCTGGCTTAACGCTCATGCAAACAGAATTTTTAGCCTTGAAATTTATAATTGCTGGGTTCAAACTGACAAAATATTTGCGGCTAGCTTTTTGAGCAAAATTTTTCTCACAAACGCTCTCACGCGTAAAATTTAACGTAGAATTTGCGCCAGTGGAATTTTTATCCAATGGAGTTTTCCCATCAAAGATTATCTTTGCGTACGCAGAATTTAAATCTATATGACGTGCACCACCAAAGCTTATCAAGGGATTCTTACCGGTAAATAAGGAATTTTTATCGTTAAAGCTCCGTGCAAAATTTGACGCGGAATCCGTGTCGATGGGATTTTTGTCGGAAGGATTTTTACCACCGAAGCTTAATTTGGAATTCCGCCCATTTAAATTAGCGTCACAGCTTTGTTCCGCAAAATTTTGAGCGGAATTCTGCATGAAATTCTCCCCGTCAAATCCAAGCATGCAATTCACACTACCGCAAGCGCCTAGCTTTGCGACGCGCTTAATGTGCCTACCGCCCGCGAAATCAGTGCTAAAAAACGCTCTAATCATATCTTCGATCACCAGCGCGCCCATCAATCGCTCGCCGAAGGCTAGGACGTTGGCGTCGTTGTGCTCTCTGGCTAATCTAGCGCTCGTTGCGTCATGACACAGCGCGCAGCGGATGTGAGCGTGGCGGTTTGCGGCGATACTGATACCGATGCCCGTACCGCAAATCAAAACGCCGTAAATGCCGTAACTTGTGGAATTCAAAATTTTATCTTTGCTCGCATTTGCGGCAGCTATGCTTGCGCAGGCAGTAGTATTTGCGTCCGCATCAAAATTCTTGCCGTCGCCGCTCTTGACGACGTTAAAATTTTCATTTTTCCCGCTACATTGCACGGCGGCGTTAAAATTTCCGCAGCCGTTTATACTTGCGACAAAATTTTCGTTACCGCCCGCTTCGGAATTTTCCGCGGCTGCAGCGGAATTTTTGCTGCTACTTTCTTTAAAATTTTCACTTCGCACGCAGGCTTCACATTCGGCTAAAATAGCTTCCGCCAGTGCGCCTGCAAAATCGGGGTAATCCACGCTCGCTTCGGCACTATGCGTGCCAAGGTCGACCGCTTCGTAACCTAAAGCGGCGAGCGCTTTTTTGGCTTGCTCTTTGGCGCGAAAGCCCGCATGATCGCTCGCTATGAAAATTTTATTTATTTGCATTGCCGCTCCTTATTTTTGCTCATAGATTAGGCTCTCGTCGTTTTGCAAGGTATCGACGAAGCGCCCGATTCGCTCCCAGCGGATCTTGCGATCGGCATCGATACTAAAATATGTAAACCACGGCTTGCCGACGATCAGACGATAAGGTACCGGACCCCAGAAGCGGCTATCGGCGGAATTATTTCGATTATCGCCTATCATAAAATACTCATCCTGCGGCACTTTGATGTAAAAGGCATTGAAGCTTATCCCCGCAGCTTCGAAGCTGTGAGGAATT
>CAUUSU010000206.1:0-3719 GCA_963547835.1 uncultured Campylobacter sp. | reverse complement strand
ATGAAATCCAAGATATTGCGGCTCTTGCTTTCGTTCACGCGGCGCAGCGCAAGCGTGACGATCTCGCAGCCCGCGTGCCGCACGCAGGCGTCGATCATCGCGTGATCGAACTTGCCAGAGCCCATTATCAGGCGCGAGCTAAACTCCCTGCCGCCTAAGATCAGTTTATCGTCCATTCTATCCTCTTTAGTTTAAATTTTCGTTTTTATGCGCGGTGCTAAATGGCGCATATTGGCGCACGCAGTGCATTATACACAGCGCGAGATTGCGGCACAGATTGTGCACCTTGCTTCTATTGCTATTTTAACGCGCCGCACGACGCCGCATCGAGGCTCTAAAATTTCCCGTCAAATTTATCTCGCAAACAGACGGCGCAAAATTTCAAAGCGCTGTTTAAAATTTTGCGGCGGAGCAACGGCTTTAAATTTATACGCTGCGGCTAGATTTACGCGGCGCGCAGTAAATTCCACACCGCTTTTAAACGCGCTGTATGCCGCCGAAACGCCCTATACTTTTCAAAAATAATCGCGCAAAGCTAAATTTAACGGCAATACACAAAGGCGCGTAAATTTAGAAATGCAGGCGCGCGATGAGCGGCCTAGCCTAGCCCTCCTCGCCCAAAATCAGCCTAAGCGCGACGTTTGCCTGATGTGCGGCGCAAATCGCCACGCGCGGCGCGAGCAGCCCCACGCCCTGAGCCGCGGCGCTTTTGCGGTCGCCGCAGACGAAGACGTTTTTGCCGAGCCGCGTCGTGCGGATCTCGTTGGCGTCGCCGCTGCCCGCCATACCGCTAGCGCAGATCAAAAAGCGATCCGTGCCGCCGAGCGCGTCGAAAAGCATCGCTTTCGCCGTCGCGTCGTCGAAGCACTCGCAAATTATACGCTCGTTTTTTAAAATTTCGGCTACGTTTTGCGCGGTAAGTCGCTCGTTTAAGGTTCGCACGCGCACGAACGGGTTTATGCGCGCGATTTTTTCGCGCAGAGCGGCCGTTTTGGGCTTGTAGAGATCGCCGATCTCGTACTGCTGGCGGTTGAGGTTGGTCGGCTCGACGACGTCGAAGTCGATCAAAAAGAGCTCGCCCACGCCCGCGCGCGCAAGCAGGATCGCGACGTTTGAGCCGAGTCCGCCGAGTCCGCAGATCGCCACGCGCGAGCCTTGCAGCGCCTCGTTTACCGAAGGAGCGTTGCGAGCAAGCATCAGCTCGCGAAGCTCCTGCGGCGATAGCGACGCGCCGCGCGAGAGCAAAAAGAGCTCATCGCCCACCTTTAGCGCGCAATTTTGCGTACTCGCATAGCCGTTTATCACGGCGATCTCGCCGCTAAATTTAACCTCGCGCTTCAGCCCCTCAAGATCGCTCGCGCCCGTTTCGTAAGCTTTGCCGTTTAATTTTATCTGCATTTTGATCCTAAATTTTATCTTTTTGCGCGCCCGAGCCTCGCCGCGCGAGCTTCGACCCTGTGCCTTTTTTGCGTCACGCAAAGCCGAAAATTTTAACGATTCTACGAGCTGTAGCGCGCAATTGCTCGCTTCGCACCATGGCGATTTATACTTAAGACAAATTTGCGCGGTCTTGATGACCGAAGCTCAGCCCGCCGCCATGATTGAGCTCAATTAGCCAACGCACCCGCACTTGAGCTTAACGCAAGTGCGCTTTGTCTTGCGACTAGCGAAACGCTACGATCAATCGCGCGTAAACCCGAAGCAAGCCCAATCGATAAAATTTTGACGCCGTATCGTGCGCTTTGTTTTGACCGGCCTTAAGCTTTTTAAATTTATCGCGTCGCCCAAATTTAATCGGCGCAAGCCGCTTTTTTTACCGTGCGCCGCGCAACAAAGTCGCATTCCCGCTCCTTTTTACGTCGCAGTATTGTAACGCGGCATATCGATAGATCTCCGAATCGATCCGTTAATTTTACGCACTGCGGCGTGCCGCCGAACGCGGAATTTTATGTTTAATATAAATAGATCACGCGGCACATACCGTGTTTACGAGCTAATTTAGCGCGCTCGCGGGTAAAATTTGCGCGTAGGGTGCCGTTACCGAGCGCGACGCAGCGAAATTTTAAAGCCGTACGCTCAAACTTTACAATACCGATACAAAATTTTAAAACTCCTGCGCTCAGCCGCCGCGGCCTAGCTCACTTTTAAAAATTTAAAGGCTCGCCGCAGGCGCCAGGTTACCGCGGCTTCCTCATAAATTTAAAAACCCAAACGCCGCTATGTCTCCGCGCCTCCGTATCGCTTAAAATTTCAACGACGCGCGTGCAAATTTTAAGTCCTAGCCGCTGTGTTGCCATACCGATTAAAATTTAGCGACCTTCGCGCAGATTTAAACCTAGGCTGCCGTAATTTAACATAACCCGAAGCTCCGACCTCAGCCGCCGCCTACGAACTCAACGATCTCATATTTTTTGCCGCTTGAGATCTGCGTGCGCTCCCACTCCTGCTTTTTTAAAATTTCGCCGTCGCGCTCGAGCGCTACTAGGCGCAGATCGTGTCCGCGCCGGCGCAAAAACTCGCTCACGCTCATATCCTGCGCCAGCTGCAGAGGCTCGCCGTTTACGCAGATCTCAATCATCGCTCGCTCCCAAACTCTCGCGATACTCCTCGTAAGTGCCCCTAAAATCGACGATTTCGGCGTCTCCTTTGAGATGCAAAATTCTATTTGCAAACGCATCGATTAGCTCGCGGTCGTGGCTCACGCAGATCGCACATCCCGCGAAGTTATACAGCGCCTCTCCCAGAGCGATGATCGCTTCAAGATCAAGGTGGTTGTTGGGCTCATCGAGCACCAGCAGATTCGGGCGTTGCAGCATTAGCTTGCTTAGCATCACGCGGTGTTTCTCGCCGCCGCTTAGGCTGCCCACGCTTTTCTCCTGCTCCGCGCCGCTAAAAAGCATACGTCCAAGGCATTTGCGAATTTCATCCAGATCCCTATTCTGCGGGCTTTGCAGATATTCGTAGAGCTTGAGCTCGCCTGAAATTTTATTATTCGTATCCTGCGCGAAGTACCCGGGCTCGATCGTGGCGCCCATATGCACCTTGCCGCGCTGCGGCGCGAGCTTGCCCATGATGATCTTGCAAAGCGTGCTTTTGCCCACGCCGTTTCGCCCGATGATCGCGATCTTATCGCCGTGAGCGAGCTTGAGGTTAAAATTTTTCAGAATTTCAATCTCGCCGAAGCTCATATCCACGCCGCTTAGCTCTAAAATTTCATTACCGATCTCGCGCGCGGGCTTAAATAAAATGCTAGGCTCTCTGCGCGAAGAGGTCGCAAGCTCGCTAAGATCGAGTTTATCGAGCTGTTTTTGGCGGCTCGTGGCCTGCTTGGCTTTGCTTGCGTTGGCGCTGAAGCGAGCGATAAATTTTTCAAGCTCAGCCTTTTCTTTGAGCTTTTTCTCGCGCTCGAACTGCACCTGTTTGGCTATGAGATTGGACGCGATGAACCAGTCGTCGTAATTGCCGCTAAATTCGCGCACTCGCCTAAAATCCACGTCGAGGATGTCCGTGCAGACGCGGTTTAAAAAGTGGCGGTCGTGGCTGATGACTACGAGCGTGCCCGTGTGGCGATTTAGCTCAAACTCAAGCCAGGAAATGGCGTCGATATCGAGGTTATTGGTCGGCTCGTCCAAAAACAGCACGTCGGGGCGCGGGAAGAGCACCTGCGCGAGCAGAACCTTAAATTTATCGCTCGTCTCGATCTCGCTCATCTTTTTATC
>CAUUSU010000205.1:0-3735 GCA_963547835.1 uncultured Campylobacter sp. | reverse complement strand
AAATATTTATTTTTAAATTTCAAAGGATAAGAAATTTGGACACGGACAGTTCGGTTTTAATGTTAGTTTTAGCTTTTGTATTCATCTTTATGAATGCTTTTTTTGTTCTTTCGGAATTCTCAATCGTCAAAGTAAGAAAGTCTCGCCTCGAAGAGCTTATCAAGGATAAAATTCCAAACGCAAAGCTCGCTTTTAAAATTTCAAACTCCCTTGACACCTATCTTAGCGCCACTCAGCTAGGCATTACGATAAGCTCGCTCGCCCTCGGCTGGATCGGTGAGCCCGCGGTATCGAGACTGATCGAGCTGCCGCTAAGATCCATCGGCATAGGTAGCGGAGCGGCGGCACATACGATCGCTTTCGTCATATCTTTTACGCTCGTTACGCTATTTCACGTCGTGCTTGGCGAGCTAGTGCCAAAATCCATCGCTATTGCCAAAACCGAGAAGATCGTGCTTTTTATCTCCAGACCGCTTCATATTTTTTGGATTATGTTTTTTCCGATCATAAAGGCGTTTGACTTCATCGCCGCCGTCTCGCTTAAAATAATCGGCGTAAAGCCCGCCAAAGAGAGCGAGCTTGCGCTTTCGGATGAAGAGATCAAAATCATCGCAAGCGAGAGCCTAAAGGGCGGTGTACTCGATAGCCTCGAGACCGAGATCATCAAAAATGCCGTCGATTTTAGCGACACGGTCGCTAAAGAGATAATGACGCCACGGCGCGATCTCATATGCCTAAATAAGCAAAAAAGCTACGACGAAAACTATGCAACCGTACTGCAGTCGAAATTTACGCGCTTTCCGTATATCGACGGCAGCAAGGATAACGTCCTAGGCCTTATCCACATCCGCGACATCATCCAGCAAAAGGGAGATAAAAGCTTCGATAAGATCGTGCGCAAGCTCATCATCGTGCCTGAAAACAGCCCGATCTCTAAAATTTTACCGATGATGAATAAGCAGCGCATTTTTGCCGCGCTCGTCATCGACGAATACGGCGGCACGGCGGGATTTTTGACGATGGAAGATATAATAGAAGAAATTTTTGGCGACATCAACGATGAACACGACGCGAATGCGCAAAATTTCAAACGTATCGACGAGAACACCTTTGAGTTTAGAGGCCGCTTCGAGATCGAAGGCGTCGAGGAGGTGATGGGTATCGACTTCGACGAAGAGACCGAGCAGCTAACGATCGGCGGCTACGTCTTTAATCTCTTCGGCAGCCTACCTGAAATCGGCGATAAAATAAGCGATGAAAACTGCGACTATGAAGTGCTGCGAATGGACGGCACAAGAGTTTCGCTCGTAAAAGCGATCAAAAAAGCAGTCGCTCAGCCGCAAGAAAACGAAGAAGCGGAGAAAAATAACTAAGCCAAAGTGTAGGCTAATAACATTCCGCCCTGCGATGCTGCGTGCCGGAAATTTCAAGCGCGCTGCCGCTTGCGACGCTCTCAATCCCCATATAGGGCAAAATTTATTCACCGCTCCCGTATAGATGCCCTAATAGCGGGCACAGGAATGCCACTCGCCTTGTAGAGCGCCATAAAAGTGCTATTTATAAGTCCTCTTCATATTACAAACAAAAGGCGAAATTCTACCGCGAAAATTCTGCCAGAGCGACGCTAGATAGAATTTCTTGATGAGCCTATTTTTAAATTTTGCGAGATCGTAAATTTTAAAATTTCGCGGAATTTTAAAATTCTAATTGATCTAAATTTCTCGCCTAATTTAAATAGCAAGCCCCACTACAAGCCCAGATCAAGCGAATTTTAAAGCCAAAGCCTAAGCGCAAAATTTTCTAAAATTATAAAGATAAAATTTTACCGCGCAGTATCGCAGAATTAACTCTATCGATTTTGATCATAAAATTTCACCAATCTTACTTTAAAACTTCGCGGCTTTAAATTCTAAAAATTCCTAAGTAATCAAGTTGGCATGCCTTAAAATTCCGCATAAATAAATCTTAAATTCCTTTTTGCTACCATAACGAAAATTTTTCGCACGGATGGCTTTATGACAAAACACAAATTCTCATCGCGTTGGGCTTTTATCATCGCTTGCGTGGGCTCTGCTGTAGGTATGGCAAATGTCTGGGGCTTCCCTTATAAACTCGGCACGAACGGCGGCGGCGCATTTTTGCTAATTTACGTTTTTTTCGTAGCGCTGTTTTCATACGTAGGCCTAAGCGCCGAATACGCGATCGGTCGCCGCGCCAAAACAGGCACGCTAGGCTCATACGAATACGCGTGGAAAAGCCGCGGACTTGGCGCTATCGGTAAGGTTATCGGCTGGCTACCGCTTGCCGGTTCGATGTGTATCGCAGTGGGCTATGCCGTCATCATCGCCTACGTTTTAAAGGCGCTAGTTCAAGCCATAGACGGCTCGCTAATGAGCGAAAATACCGATACGTGGTTTAACTCTTTTGCCCTGGCGCCCTACTCCGTGGTGCCTTATCACTGCATAATCGTCGCAGGCACGTTGTTGACGCTGTTTTTCGGCGCCAAAAGTATCGAAAAAACGAATAAAATTATGATGCCGCTATTTTTCGTGCTATTTGCAATTTTGGCGGTTAGGGTTGCGACACTGCAAGGCGCTGCAGGCGGATATGCCTTTCTTTTTGGCGCCGATTTTACTAAGCTAGCAGATCCGATGGTTTGGATTTCTGCGATGGGACAGGCATTTTTCTCGCTATCGATTACGGGCTCAGGGATGATCGTCTATGGCGCGTATCTATCCAAGGACGAAGACATCGTATCTGCGGCGAAAAATACCGCGCTATTTGACACGCTAGCCGCGATGGTAGCTGCGCTAGTGATGATCCCTGCAGTATTTGCTTACGGAATGGATCCTGCGGCGGGGCCTAAGCTACTTTTTGTAACTCTGCCTAAAATTTTGCAAGATATGGCAGGTGGTAGAATTTTTGCGGTGATTTTATTTACCGCCGTGATTTTTGGTGGAATTTCATCGCTTCAAAATATGTTCGAAGTAGTTGCCGAATCGCTAATGCATAAGTTTCCAAGGCTAAGCCGCGCCTTCACGCTTGCACTATTATGCGCGATTTGCCTGGGTGCGGGCCTTGGTATGGAAGCCATAAGCTCATGGGGTCCGTGGATGGATTTCGTATCGATTTATATCATTCCGATCGGAGCGGTAATCGGCGCGATATCGTGGTTTTGGGTAATTAAACGGAATGAAATTTTAGATGAGATCAATCTGGGCGCAGAGAGGGTTCGCGGCAAGCTCTGGTATGATATCGGGCGCTTTGTCTATGTCCCGCTGGCGCTACTTTTATGCATAATCGCGCTTAGTATGCACATTTCGTTTTGAATTAAAATTTTGTTAGATTTAGAATTAATAGTGTTCTCTCGTAATGGAATTTTAGCAAAGCACATTTATAAATCATTGCATTATCCATATAAATAATGTATAATGCAGTCAAAAAGGAGACAATATGACGCGATCTATAAACGTAAATTTTAGAATGGATGCCGAGCTTAAAAAAGGATTGGAGGAAGTATGCTCTGAAATGGGGCTAAATTTAACTACTGCTTTTACAATATTTGCTAAAAAAGTATTGCAAGAACGCAAAATTCCTTTCGAGCTGACGGCAGATCCCTTTTACAGCCACGAAAATTTATCTCATCTTAAGCGCTCTTTTGACGAATTAAAGGAAAATAGCGGGATTGAGCACGATTTGTTAGAAGCGGATCAATGAAAAAATCTGGTCGCAAGA